>NZ_JBHVUQ010000012.1:14213-41774 GCF_042884105.1 Streptomyces sp. NPDC058157 | reverse complement strand
CGCCGGGTGAGGACGTGGTCCTCACCGACGGGCGGGGCCGCTGGACGGAGGGCGTGGTCAAGGCGGCCGAGGGCAAGGACCGCCTGGTGGTCATGGACCTGAACGCGATCGAGGAGGAGCCGGAGCCGGCCGTGCGGATCACCGTGGTGCAGGCCCTGCCCAAGGGCGACCGGGGCGAGGTCGCCGTGGAGACGATGACGGAGACCGGCGTCGACGCCATCGTGCCGTGGCAGGCCTCGCGGTGCATCACCCAGTGGCGCGGCGACCGCGGGGCCAAGTCCCTGGCCAAGTGGCGGTCCACCGCCCGGGAGTCGGGCAAGCAGTCGCGGCGGGTCCGCTTCCCGGAGGTCGGCGAGGCGCTGTCCACGAAGCAGGTGGCCGCGCTGCTGGCCGGCGCCGACCTGGCGATGGTGCTGCACGAGGACCGCGAGGCGGCCTCGGAGCCGCTGGCGACGGCCGCGCTGCCGGAGTCGGGCTCGGTGGTGCTGGTGGTCGGCCCCGAGGGCGGGGTCTCCCCGGAGGAACTGGCCGCCTTCGCGGAGGCGGGCGCCCGCCCGTACCGCCTGGGCCGCTCGGTCCTGCGCACCTCGACGGCGGGCACGGCGGCCACCGCCGTCCTGCTGGCGCGCACCGGCCGCTGGTCGTAGCGCCGTCGAACCCCGCTCGGCCGCCGGGCCGGGCGGGGGGCCGGGCCGGTAGCATGCGGCGACCGATCAACATCACGGGAGGCGGCCATGGCCGGGGAACCGCAGGCGGACTGCCTGTTCTGCAAGATCGTCGAGGGGAAGATCCCCGCGACCGTGGTCCGGGAGACCGAAACCACCCTGGCCTTCCGGGACATCAACCCGCAGGCACCGACCCACGTGCTGGTCATCCCGAAGGTGCACCACCCCGACGCCGCCTCCCTCGCCGCCGCCGAGCCGGCCGTGATCGCCGACATACTGCGTGAGGCCGGGGAGATCGCAGCCGAGGAGAAGATCGCCGACCACGGCTACCGGGTCGTGTTCAACACCGGCGCCGGCGCGGGCCAGACCGTCTTCCACGCCCACCTGCACGTCCTGGGAGGCCGCGGCCTCCAGTGGCCCCCCGGGTAGCGGTCCGTGTCCGTACGCGAGTTCGTGGTCCTCGGCACCGCCAGCCAGGTACCCACCCGGCACCGCAACCACAACGGCTACCTGCTGCGCTGGGACGGCGAGGGCATCCTCTTCGACCCCGGCGAGGGCACGCAGCGCCAGATGCTGCGGGCCGGTGTCGCGGCCCACGACATCGACCGGATCTGCGTCACCCACTTCCACGGTGACCACAGCCTCGGCCTGGCCGGGGTGATCCAGCGGATCAACCTCGACCAGGTCCCGCACCCCGTGACCGCGCACTACCCGGCCTCCGGGCAGAAGTTCTTCGACCGGCTGCGGTACGCGACCGCCTACCGGGAGACGGTGCGGCTGCGGGAGGAGCCGGTGGCGCGGGACGGGGTGCTCGCGCAGGGCCCCTCGTACGTCCTGGAGGCCCGGCGGCTGTCGCACCCGGTGGAGTCCTTCGGCTACCGGCTCACCGAGCCGGACGGGCGCCGGATGCGGCCGGAGCTGCTCGCGCGGCACGGGATCAAGGGCCCGGACGTCGGGCGGATCCAGCGCGAGGGGCGGCTGGGGGAGGTCACCCTGGACGAGGTCAGCGAGCACCGGGCCGGGCAGCGGTTCGCCTTCGTCATGGACACCCGGCTGTGCCCGGGGGTGACCGAGCTGGCCGAGGGCTGCGACATGCTGGTCATCGAGTCCACGTTCCTCGACGCGGACCGGGCGCTCGCGGAGGACCACGGCCACCTCACCGCCGGGCAGGCGGCGGGCGTGGCGCGGGACGCCGGGGTCCGGCACCTGGTGCTGACGCACTTCTCGCAGCGCTACTCCGACCCCTCGGAGTTCGAACGGGAGGCTCGGGCGGCGGGGTTCGAGGGGGAGCTGACCGTCGCGGCCGACCTCTCCCGGATCGCCCTGCCGAAGCGCTAGGCGGGCGGTGCGGGCGGTGCGGGCGGCGCACCAGCCGGGCGAGGGCCGGAGGAGAGTCCGGCTCAGGTGAGGTGCGTCACACTGGGTTCGGCTCCTGGGTCCGGGGTGAACCCTCCAGCCCTCCAGCCGACCGCAGAAACGACACTTCAACGGGGAGTACACCGTGACCAGTCGGGACAGCCGCACCAGCCGCCCCGGAGCGCTCGACGACCTCGACGACCTCGACCCGCTCGGCCCGCTGCGCGACCCCCGAGAGCCGGGCTGCGACGTCTTCCTGACCGGCACGGTCTTCCTCGACATCATCTTCACCGGCCTCGACTCCGCCCCCGTCCGCGGGACCGAGTCCTGGGCGCGCGGCATGGGCTCCAGCCCCGGCGGCGTCGCCAACATGGCCACCGCCCTGGCCCGCCTGGGCCTGCGCACCTCCCTCGCCGCCGCCTTCGGTGACGACCACTACGGCGAGTACTGCTGGGACGCCTTGGAGCAGGGCGAGGGCATCGACCTGTCCATGTCCCGCACGGTCCCCGGCTGGCACAGCCCCGTCACCGTCTCCATGGCCTACGAGGGCGAGCGCACGATGGTCTCCCACGGCCACGAGGCCCCACCCCCGGCCGGTCCCGGCCCCTTCCCCTGGTGTCCGCCGAGGACCCGGGCCGCCGTCGCCTCGCTCACCGCCGACCGGCGCGAGGACTGGATCGGCGAGGCGGCCCGCCGCGGCTCGCGGGTCTTCGCCGACGTCGGCTGGGACGACACCGGCCGCTGGGAGCTCGGCTCCCTGACCGACCTGGAGCACTGCGAGGCCTTCCTGCCCAACGCCGGCGAGGCCATGCGCTACACCCGCACCGACTGTCCCCGCGCCGCGGCCCGGGCACTGGCGGAGAAGGTGCCGGTCGCGGTGGTGACGATGGGCTCGGAGGGCTCGTACGCCGTGGACTCCCGCACGGGCGAGACGGCGGAGGTCCCCGCGATCACCGTCGACGCCCTGGACCCGACCGGGGCCGGGGACGTGTACGTGGCCGGGTTCGTCACCGGCAGCCTCGCGGGATGGCCGCTGGCGGACCGGCTGGCCTTCGCCGGCCTGACCGCCGCCCTCTCGGTGCAGGAGTTCGGCGGCTCCCTCTCCGCCCCGGGCTGGTCCGAGGTGGCCCACTGGTGGCGCACCGCCCCCGAGGAGCTGCGCGGCCGCTACGCCTTCCTCGACGCCCTCGTCCCACCCGGCGCCGGCCCCTGCTCCCGCCGCCGGGCCGTCCCCACCATCGGCTTCCGCACCCCCTAGTCCGCGGGCCGGAAAACCCCTCGGGAACGGTCCGGGGTGGACGTACCCTTGGTACTCCGGAGGCCGTCGATCGGCGCGGCCCCTCAGCGGGAGGTATGCGCAGGCCACAGTGCCGGCCCATGACTCAGACACCGACAGCCCACAGCCCCGTTCCGGGTCAGGCGCGAGCCCATTTCACCGTTCCGGCGAAGCACCCCATGGTGACCGTCCTCGGTTCGGGCGACGCGCTGCTGCGCGTGATCGAGAAGGCCTTCCCGAGGGCCGACATCCACGTGCGGGGCAACCAGGTCAGCGCGGTCGGGGAAGCGGCGGAAGTCGCTCTCGTCCAGCGCCTGTTCGACGAGATGATGCTGGTGCTCCGCACCGGGCAGCCGATGACGGAGGACGCAGTGGAACGCTCGATCGCCATGCTCAAGGCGAACGGCAGCGACGCCGAGGGGCGCCCGCTGGAGACCCCGGCGGAGGTGCTCACCCAGAACATCCTCTCCAGCCGCGGCCGCACCATCCGCCCCAAGACCCTCAACCAGAAGCGGTACGTCGACGCGATCGACAAGAACACGATCGTCTTCGGCATCGGCCCCGCCGGTACCGGCAAGACCTACCTCGCCATGGCCAAGGCCGTGCAGGCCCTGCTGTCCAAGCAGGTCAGCCGGATCATCCTGACCCGGCCCGCCGTCGAGGCGGGGGAGCGGCTCGGCTTCCTGCCGGGCACCCTCTTCGACAAGATCGACCCGTACCTGCGCCCGCTCTACGACGCCCTGCACGACATGATGGACCCCGACTCCATTCCCCGCCTGATGGCCGCCGGCACCATCGAGGTCGCGCCGCTGGCATACATGAGGGGTCGCACCCTGAACGACGCCTTCGTCGTCCTCGACGAGGCGCAGAACACCAGCCCCGAGCAGATGAAGATGTTCCTGACCCGCCTCGGGTTCGACACGAAGATCGTCATCACCGGTGACGTCACCCAGGTCGACCTCCCGAACGGCGCCAGGAGCGGTCTGCGCCAGGTCCAGGAGATCCTCGAAGGGGTGCCGGACATCCACTTCTCGCGGCTCACCTCCGAGGATGTCGTCCGGCACAAGCTGATCGGCCGTATCGTCGACGCGTACGAGAAGTACGACGACAGCCAGGCGGCCCGGGAGACCGGAACCGCCCGGAACGGCAACCAGCGGAAGTAGAACCCAGCGCACCATGTCGATCGACGTCAACAACGAGTCCGGAACCGAAGTCGACGAGCAGGCGATCCTCGACATTGCCCGCTACGCGCTCACCCGGATGCGGATCCACCCGCTCTCCGAGCTCTCCGTCATCGTCGTCGACGAGGACGCGATGGAGCAGCTCCACATCCAGTGGATGGACCTGCCCGGACCCACCGACGTCATGTCCTTCCCGATGGACGAGCTGCGGCCGCCGTCGAAGGACGACGAGGAGCCCCCGCAGGGGCTCCTCGGTGACATCGTCCTGTGCCCCGAGGTGGCGAAGAAGCAGGGCGAGGACGCCCCCACGCAGCACTCCATGGACGAGGAGCTCCAGCTCCTGACCGTCCACGGGGTGCTGCACCTGCTCGGGTACGACCACGAGGAGCCGGACGAGAAGGCCGAGATGTTCGGTCTCCAGGCGGCCATCGTCGACGGCTGGCGCGGTGAGCGCGGGCTGACCGGTCCCTCCCCGGCCCCGACCGTCTCGTGACCGGCGCCTACCAGCTGATCACCGGGGCGGTCCTGCTGACCGTGGTGGCCTGGTTCGCGGCCTGCGCCGAGTCCGGGATCGCCCGCGTCTCCAGCTTCCGCGCCGACCAGGCCGTACGGGAGGGCCGGCGCGGCAGCGCCAAGCTGGCCCAGGTCGCCGGCGACCCCACCCGCTACGTCAACGTGGCCCTGCTGGTGCGCGTCACCTGCGAGATGGCGGCGGGCGTGCTCGTCACGTACGTCTGCCTCGACGCGTTCGGGGAGAACTGGACCGCCCTGCTGGTGGCCATCGCCGTGATGGTGCTGGTCTCGTTCGTGGCGGTGGGCGTCTCCCCCCGTACGATCGGCCGCCAGCACCCGCTGAACACGGCGACGGCGGCCGCGTACGTCCTCGTCCCGCTGGCCCGGATCATGGGGCCGATCCCGCAGCTGCTGATCCTCATCGGCAACGCCCTCACCCCGGGCAAGGGCTTCCGCAAGGGGCCCTTCGCCTCCGAGGCCGAGCTGCGCGCGATGGTGGACCTCGCGGAGGCGGAGTCGCTGATCGAGGACGAGGAGCGCCGGATGGTGCACTCGGTCTTCGAGCTCGGCGACACGCTGGTGCGCGAGGTGATGGTGCCGCGCACCGACCTCGTCTGCATCGAGCGCTACAAGACCATCCGCCAGGCGACCACCCTCGCCCTGCGTTCCGGTTTCTCCCGGATCCCGGTCACCGGGGAGAACGAGGACGACATCGTCGGCATGGTCTACCTCAAGGACCTCGTCCGCCGCACCCACATCAACCGTGAGGCCGAGAGCGACCTGGTCTCCACGGTGATGCGGCCGGCGGTCTTCGTGCCCGACACCAAGAACGCCGGGGACCTGCTGCGCGAGATGCAGTCGGTGCGCAACCACGTGGCCGTCGTCATCGACGAGTACGGCGGTACGGCCGGCATCGTCACCATCGAGGACATCCTGGAGGAGATCGTCGGCGAGATCACCGACGAGTACGACCGGGAGCTCCCGCCCGTCGAGGAGCTCGGCGACGACCGCTACCGGGTCACCGCGCGCCTGGACATCACCGACCTCGGAGAGCTGTTCGGGGCGCTGGCCTTCGACGACGAGGACGTGGAGACCGTCGGCGGTCTGCTGGCCAAGGCCCTGGGCCGGGTGCCGATCGCCGGGGCCTCGGCGGTGGTGGACCTGCCGGACGGGCGTCCGCTGCGGCTGACGGCCGAATCCCCGGCGGGCCGCCGGAACAAGATCGTCACGGTCCTCGTGGAGCCGGTGGTTCCGGAGGCCGTCGAGGGGGAGGAGGGGGAATGACCCCGGCGGAGCTGCGCGCGTTCTGTCTGAGTTTCAACGCGGCGGTGGAGGAGTTCCCCTTCACCCCCGAGACCTCGGTGTTCAAGGTGCTGGGCAAGATGTTCGCGCTGTCGGCGCTGGACGGCGAGCCGCTGAAGGTCAACCTCAAGTGCGAGCCGGAGGCGGCGGTGCGGCTGCGCGAGCAGCACGCCGCGATCGTGCCCGGCTGGCACATGAACAAGCGGCACTGGAACACCGTGTCGGTCGGGGAGCTGCCGGACGCGCTGGTGCGCGAGCTGGTGGAGGACTCGTACGACCTGGTCGTGGCCGGCCTGCCGAGGGCCGAGCGGCTGCGGCTGGACCGGCCTTAAGTCCTGGCCGGCTCACGGGCGAAGGTTAGGGTCGAAGGTCATATGGGTTCGGGACCTTCGGATCGCAGGGCTCGGCCGTTTCGCTGTTTAGGTTTGTCCTGCGCCCCGGGGGGAGGCGTGACGGGGGAACCGCCCCGGCGGGGTCGTTGCACGGCCCCGCCGGAGCGCTCCCTATGCTTTCGCCTATGACCGAGAGCAGCGTGGGCGCGGGGATCGACCCCGAGGACAGCAAGATCATCACCCTGGCGCGCAGCGCCCGGGCGCGCAACGGGGTCCCCGAGGGGGCGGCGGTCCGCGACGAGACCGGCCGCACCTACGTCGCCGGGACCGTGGAGCTGGACTCCCTCAAGCTCAGCGCGCTCCAGACGGCCGTCGCGATGGCGGTGGCCAGCGGCGCCCGCTCCCTGGAGGCGGCGGCCGTGGTCAGCGCGGCCGACGCCCCGGCCGAGGCCGACCGCGCGGCGGTCCGCGACCTCGGCGGCCCGGCCACCCCGGTCCTGCTCGCCGGCCCGGACGGCACCCTGAAGTCCACCACCCCCGCCGGGGCCTGAACCCCCTCCGCGCCGCCCGCCGCGTCCGGGCGGCGCGGTCCTGCGGCCCTGGTCCCGCGAAGGCGGTGGCTCAGACGGCGGCCGGAGCCGTGGCGGCCCCCGCCGGGCGGCGGCGGATCACCATCGCCATCAGCGCCGCCACCGCGCACAGCGCGCCCGAGGCGTACCAGACCAGGTCGTACGAGCCGAGCGCGTCCCGGGCCACCCCGCCGAGGTAGGCCACCAGCGCCGCCCCCACCTGGTGCGAGGCCAGCACCCAGCCGAAGACGATGGCGCCGTCCTGTCCGTAGTGCTCCCGGCACAGGGCGATGGTCGGCGGTACCGTCGCGACCCAGTCCAGGCCGTAGAAGACGATGAACAGCACCATCGGCGGGTGCACGGCCGGCGCCAGCAGCACCGGCAGGAACATCAGCGACACCCCGCGCAGGGCGTAGTACACCGCCAGCAGGCGGCGGGCCTCGAACCGGTCGGTGAACCAGCCGGAGGCGATGGTGCCCAGCACGTCGAACACCCCGATCACCGCGAGCAGTCCGGCGGCGGCCGTCACCGGCATGCCGTGGTCGTGGGCGGCCGGGGTGAAGTGGGTGCGGACCAGTCCGTTCGTCGAGGCCCCGCAGATCGCGAAGGTGCCCGCCAGCAGCCAGAACGGCCCCGTCCGGGCCGCGCGGAAGAGCACGGCCACCGCCCGCCGCGCCGCACCCTGGACCGGCGCGGGCTTGGGCACGTAGGCGCCCCCGTACGGGGCGAGGCCCACGTCCGCCGGGTGGTCGCGCAGCAGCAGCCACACGAAGGGGACGACGGACAGGGCCGCCAGCGCCACGGTGACCGAGGCCGGCCGCCAGCCGTGGTGCTCCACCAGCCAGGACAGCAGCGGCAGGAAGATCAGCTGCCCGGAGGCGCCGGCGGCGGTGAGGATGCCCGTGACGAGTCCGCGCCGGGCGGTGAACCAGCGGTTGGTCACCGTCGCCGCGAAGGCGAGCGCCATGGAACCGCTGCCCAGGCCCACGAGCACGCCCCAGAACAGCACCAGCTGCCAGGACGCGGTCATCCACACGGTGGCCAGCGAGCCGCCCGCGATCACGGTCAGGGCGAGCGCGACGACCTTCCGGATGCCGAACCGGTCCATCAGGGCGGCGGCGAAGGGGGCGGTGAGCCCGTAGAGGGCGAGGTTCACGGAGACCGCGAAGCCGATGGTCCCGCGCGACCAGTCGAACTCCTGGTGCAGCGGCTCGATGAGCAGTCCGGGCAGGGAGGCGAAGGCGGCGGCGCCGATGATCGTCACGAAGGCGACGGCCGCGGCGAACCAGGCCCGGTGGATGCGGCCGGGCTCGCGGGGCGCCGCGGGGGCGGTGTCCCGGGTGCTGGAGGTGGGTGCTGTCTGCGTCACCCCGACAGCTTCCGGCCGGCGGGTCCCGTACGACAGTGGCCTGACCGACATGGTTCGATACGATCGGGCCATGGCCACCGTCGAGAAGCCGCACCGTGTCGTCGTCCTCGTGCTCGCCGGGCTGCTGCCCTTCGAGCTGGGCATCCCGCACCGGATCTTCGGCCTGGCCAAGGACCCCGCCGGGCGGCGCCTGTACGAGATCCTGACCTGCGGGCTCGCCCCCGGGCCGGTGCGCACGGACGCCGATTTCGCGGTCCACGTCGAGCACGGCCCCGAACTGCTGGCCACGGCCGACACCGTGGTGGTGCCCGCCTCGCACGAGCTGGGGCCGATCCACGCCGAGGGCCGGCTGACCGACGAGCTGGCGGCGGCCCTCGCCCACGTCCGGCCCGGCACCCGGATGGTGTCCATCTGCACCGGCGGCTACGTCCTGGCCGCCGCCGGCTACCTGGACGGACGGCCGGCCACCACGCACTGGGCCTACGCCGAGCACTTCCAGCGGCTGTTCCCGGCCGTACGGGTCGACGCGGACGTGCTCTACACCGACGACGGGGACGTGCTGACCTCCGCCGGGGTGGCCGCCGGGGTCGACCTCTGCCTGCACATCGTGCGCCGCGACCACGGTGCGGCCGTCGCGAACGAGGTGGCCCGGCGGACCGTCGTGCCGCCCCACCGGGAGGGCGGGCAGGCGCAGTTCGTCGGTCGGCCCGTGCCCGAGCCGCAGCGCTCCAGCACCACGGCCGCCCGGGCGTGGGTGCTGGACCGGCTGCACGAGCCGCTGCCGCTGAGCGACCTGGCCCGGCAGGAGGCCATGTCGGTACGGACCTTCACGCGCCGTTTCCGCCAGGAGTCGGGGGTCAGCCCGGGGGAGTGGATCACCGGCCGGCGGGTGGAGCGGGCGCGGCAGTTGCTGGAGCGGACGGAGCTGCCGATGGAGGCGGTGGCGCGGGAGGCGGGCTTCGGGACGGCGCAGTCGCTGCGCAAGCACGTCCAGGCGGCGCTGGGGGTGAGCCCGACGACCTACCGGCGGACGTTCCGGGCGGCGGGGGCCGGGGACTGACCACCGGGGACCGACCACCGGATTCTGACGTTGCGTCAGCTTCTGTCGTCCGTGTGCATTGACTTCTCCCGCCGCCCGCCCGTGAATGGCCCTCTGGCAGGGAGGGGGCCGGGTGATGAGGAGCGGGGCGCGTCGCGGCAGGAGCCGGGCGGCGGTCGCGGGCATGGCCGTACTCGCGGCCACCGCCGGGGGAGCGCTGGGGGCGCCCGCGGCGGCCGATGGTGAAACGCCCCCGGGGCGGGTGGAGTTCCCCACGCACTGCCTGCCGGCCGCCGGGGGGACGACGGCGGCCCGGATCGAGGTGGACGACCCGGCGCCGGAGGTCGGCGACACGGTGACGGTGACCTACCGGCTGGACCGGACCCCCCTGCCACCCCCGGCGGAGGGCGCCCTCCCCGCCCCGACCGGGCGGATCCTGCTGGGCGGGGCCCAGACCGGCGAGGTGCCGGTCGCCGCGGCGGGCGGTCCCGGTGCGGCCATGAAGGGGAGCTTCGTCGTCACGGGCGCCGGCCCGATCACCCTCACCCCGGGCGGCTACGCGCTGGCGGGGGCCGCCTGCGCGGTGGCCGGGCCGCCGGCGCCGGTCGCGGCGCGGCTCACGGCGGCCCCGCTGCCCGTCATGAACCTGCGGGGGCTCGCCCTCGCCAGCGCGTACGGGGAGCCGGGCGCCCGGGTCCGGATCACCGGGGCCGGGTTCACGCCGGGGGCGGCCGTGACGGTCGCCGGCCGCGCGGGCGCCGCCGCGACGGCCGACCGCGCGGCGGCCACCGCGGACCGGTCCGGGGCGTTCGCGGCGGAGCTGGTGGTGGCGGACCCGGGGACGACGGGGGTCGTGGCGTACGAGGGCGCGGCCTGGACGGCGGAGCGGGGCGCGCGTCCGGAGGCGTACACGGTCGTCGAGGCGGCCCCTGCGGCGGGCTCGCTGACGATGACGCAGGCCGGGGCGGCGATCACGCTGGGCGCGGTGGGGTACGGGGGCGGGGGCGGCGAGGCCGGCGGACGGATGGGGACGGTGACGGTGGTCGACACGCGGGGCCCCGGGGCGGGGCGGTGGACGCTGCGGGGGAAGCTGACGGAGTTCACGGGGCCGGACGGGGCCCCGGTCCCGGGGGCCTCGCTGTCCTGGACCCCGGTGTGCGGGGGCGGGTGCGGGGCCGGGCCCGCGGGGGTGGTCGGTGCGGAGGGGGCCGTCCTGGCCTCGGGGGAGGGCGGCCGGTTCACGGTCGACGCGACCGTGGCCCTCCGGGTGCCGCCGTACACCCCGCCGGGCGCGTACCGGGCGTCCCTGACGCTGACCTTGTCGTAGCCGGTCCGTGCCGGGTGCCGCTGCGCGGGGCTTACTCCCCGCCCCGCCCCGCCCCTCTCCCGCTCACCGGGGCGAGCCCCGGACCCCGTACGTGCGCTCCGCGCCCGTGCGCCCAAACGCCGCGCGGGCTACACGTAGCCCCGCCTGGGGGCCCCTCCCAGCGGTAGCTGGGGGAGTTTGAGGCGCGGGGTCCGGGGCGGAGCCCCGGAGAACGGGTGAAGGGCGGGGCGGGGAGACCGCCCCGCGCAGCCGCCCCCGGCGGCCGGGGCACCCCGGTGGGGGCGGTCTGGTCGGCGGGCCGGGCGGCATCGGGGAGAATGGCCCGTATGAGCGATCGTTCCCCCGAGCCCACCGCCCCGCACCGCGCGGGCTTCGCCTGCTTCGTCGGCCGCCCCAACGCGGGCAAGTCGACCCTGACCAACGCGCTGGTGGGCACCAAGGTCGCGATCACCTCGAACCGGCCCCAGACCACCCGCCACACCGTCCGCGGCATCGTGCACCGCCCCGACGCCCAGCTGGTCCTCGTGGACACCCCCGGCCTGCACAAGCCGCGCACCCTGCTCGGCGAGCGGCTCAACGACGTGGTGCGCACCACCTGGGCCGAGGTCGACGTCATCGGCTTCTGCCTGCCCGCCGACCAGAAGCTCGGCCCCGGCGACAAGTTCATCGCCAAGGAGCTCGCGGGGATCAAGAAGACCCCGAAGATCGCCATCGTCACCAAGACCGACCTGGTCGAGTCCAAGCAGCTGGCCGAGCAGCTCATCGCGATCCAGCAGCTCGGCGCCGAGCTCGGCATCGAGTGGGCCGAGATCGTCCCCGTGTCCGCCGTCGGCGACACCCAGGTACAGCTGCTGGCCGACCTGATCGCCCCGATGCTGCCGGAGAGCCCCCCGCTCTACCCGGAGGGCGACCTCACCGACGAGCCCGAGATGGTGATGGTCGCGGAGCTGATCCGCGAGGCCGCGCTGGAGGGCGTCCGGGACGAGCTCCCGCACTCCATCGCCGTCGTGGTCGAGGAGATGATCCCGCGCGAGAACCGCCCGGCGGACCGGCCGCTGCTCGACATCCACGCCAACGTCTACATCGAGCGGCCCAGCCAGAAGGGCATCATCATCGGCCCCAAGGGCTCCCGCCTGAAGGAGGTCGGCATGAAGTCGCGCAAGCACATCGAGGCGCTGCTCGGCACGCCGGTCTTCCTCGACCTGCACGTGAAGGTCGCCAAGGACTGGCAGCGGGACCCCAAGCAGCTGCGCAAGCTCGGCTTCTGATCCCGGCGGGGTCCGGGCTCAGGCCAGGCGGCGGACCTTGAGGGTGTTGTCGTAGCCGTGCCCGGGCCGGTCCGCCTCTGCGCCGACCCGCTCGTGCTCGGCGCAGACCAGCACCTCCCAGCCGCCCTCGGGCAGCTCCAGGTCGGCCAGCACCTCCTGCGGGGTGGGGAAGTGCAGGTCGGGGTGCGGGTTCTCGGCGCCCGGCGCCGGGCCGCCGTGCCCGGCCACCAGCAGGACCCCGCCGGGGGCGACGGCCGCGGCGGCGGTGCGCAGGATCCGCTCGCGGGGCATCTCGCCCGGGCTGTGCAGGAAGCAGGCGGCGACCAGGTCGAACTCCCCGGCGGGGAAGGACTCCCCGAGGTCGTGGCGCTCGAAGGCGATCCGGTCGGCCAGGCCCGCCCCGCCGGCGTGCCCGGCCGCCCGCTCCAGGGCGACGGGGGAGATGTCGGTGCCGGTCACCGTCCAGCCCCGGCCGGCCAGCCACACCGCGTCGGCGCCCTCGCCGCAGCCGAGGTCCAGGGCCCGGCCGGGGGCGAGGCCGGCGGCCTCGCGGACCAGGACGGAATTGGGCCGGCCGCTCCAGATCCGCTCACTCTCGCGGTAGCGGGAATCCCAGAACTCCTGGCCGGCCGCCGCGCCGCCGTGACCGGGGCCGGGGCCGGGGCCGTGCTCGTGCTCGTGGTGGGTGGGGGAGGGGGTGGGCACGCGGTCTCCTCGGTGGGTGCGGTGAGCGCCTGTACGGACACCGCCGATGCTCCGCCCCCGCCCGTGACCGGGGCAAACCTTCTTGCCGTTTCCGCAAAAAGCGGCTCCGGCTCAGGCCGCCGGGGGCTCCGCGATCAGGGCCGTGCCGACGCGGCGGAAGCCCGCACGGGCGTAGATCCGGGCCACGTCCTCGTCACCGGCGGACAGGAACACCGTGGTCACCCCGCCCTCCAGGGCCTGCGCGACCAGCGCCGCCGTCACCCCGAGGGCCAGCCCCTGGCGCCGGGCCGCGGGCAGCGTGCCGACCCCGACGATCTCGGCGACCTCCCGGACCGGGTTGTACTGGCCCGAGCACAGCACCACCCCGTCGCGGACCGCCGCCGCCATCCCGGTGCGTCCGTCCGCGAGCATCCCCGAGACCCGCGCCCGGCGCTCCTCGGTGGACGGGTCGGCCAGTGCCTGCGCCAGTTCCGCCGGTCCGGCCTGTCCCAGGGCGGTCCCCGGCTCGCGGAAGGCCAGCCCGGCCACCGTCACGGCCTGCGCGAGCAGGGGGTCCCCGGCGCCGAGCGCGCGGACCTCCGGATGCGGGGCGAGCGGTTCGGCGCCGGTGTCCAGCACCATCAGCGGGTGGGCGTGGACGTGCAGACCCGCCGCTTCCACGGCGGCCCGCAGGGAGGGGCTGTTTTCGGCCACCCATTCGAATGCTTCGGGCACCTCCAGCTCCCGCTGCCTCTCCAGCACCTTGCGTACGTCGGCGGCGGTGGCGTCGGGGCCCCCGAGCGAGGGCCGCGCGTAGTACTGCCAGCCGTTCCCCTCCTGGACGAACAGGGTCAGCGCCCCGAAGTCCTCACCCCGGGCACCGCCCCGGCGGGGGACGGCGTCGTAGTACTGCTCCAGGGCGCGCAAGATCGTCTCGTTCATCCGGCCATACAAGCAGGGCGGCCCGGCCCGGGGCACCCCCATTACGGACCGGGCCGGGGCGGTGGCCCGCCGCTACGCGCCCTCCTTCAGCACCCGCGTGATCAGGCCGCGCTGGGCGTCCGTGAGGTGGGGGTCCTGGCAGGACACCGTCCGCCCGTCCACCGTGATGAGGTAGGCGAACCCGTCCCGGACCCCGCCGGGCCCCTCGGCGGCCAGGGGGTGGGGGCTCAGGGCCTGCTCGGCCAGGTCCCGCCACTCCTGCTCGTCGGGCCGGCCCGAGGTGTCCACCTCGGCCCGCCGCTCGATGCCCGCGAATCCGCCCGTCCGCACCACTTCGATCTTCATGCCCCCATTCCTACCCCAGGCCGACGGCCGCCCAGGCCTTCTGCAGCGCCTGGTGCTCGGCGCCGCCCTCCCCGTACCGGGCGACGGCCGCGGCCGTCGACAGCCGGGCGAAGTCCTTGAAGTCCGCCCGCGACTCCAGCTGCCCGCCGGTCAGGGTGTCGTACCAGATCTGCCCGGCCCGCTCCCAGGCCTTGCCGCCCAGCTCGGTCGCCACGACGTAGAAGGCGTGGTTGGGGATGCCGGAGTTGATGTGGACGCCGCCGTTGTCGCGCGAGGTGGTCACGTAGCCGTCCATCGTGGCCGGCTGCGGGTCCTTGCCGAGCTCGTCGTCGTCGTACGCCGTCCCCGGCGCCTTCATCGAGCGCAGCGCGACCCCGGTGACGTTGGGCCCGAGGAGCCCGGCGCCGATCAGCCAGTCCGCCTGGTCCGCGGTCTGGCCGAGGGAGTACTGCTTGATCAGCGAGCCGAAGACGTCCGACATCGACTCGTTGAGGGCGCCGGACTGGCCGTGGTAGTCGAGGTTGGCCGTGTACTGGGTCACCCCGTGGGTCAGCTCGTGCCCGATGACGTCCACCGACACGGTGAAGTCGAGGAACAGGTCCCCGTCCCCGTCGCCGAAGACCATCTGCTGCCCGTCCCAGAAGGCGTTGTTGTAGGCCTCGCCGTAGTGGACGCTCGCGTCCAGCGGCAGGCCGGAGCCGTCGATCGAGTGCCGGCCGTAGCCCTTGAGGAAGAGCTCGTACGTGGCGCCCAGCCCCGCGTACGCCCGGTTGACGGTGGAGTCCTTGGAGGGTTCGGCCCCCTCGGCGCGGACCTTCTTCCCGGGCAGCCGGGTGTGGTGCTGGGCGTCGTAGATCGTGCGCCGCGGGCCCTCGGGGGCGGACGGGTCCGCGTCGGCCGGGACGATCCCGCGCACGGTGCTGATCCGGCGCCGGGTGCGCAGGAGGGCGTCGGTCTCCAGGGTGCGCTGGGCGGCGTCGGCCCGGGTGGAGTCGGCGGAGCGGGCGGCCTTGTCCAGCAGGTGCGGCGGCACCACGGTGCAGAAGACGGGGTGGTGGGTGGCGTGTCCGTGGGAAAGGAAGGCATCCATGCCCGGAAATGTGGCAGTGGGTGATGTCGCTGTCACTACCGGCGAGCATGATTCATTCGGTTGTCTCAAAGCCGACGCGCCGTGTTGACGGATCCGCCGGACCTTGCGGGATGAAGGGCGTCTTGGGTCACAAAGGGTGTAAATCGGGCGCGCCGGTCTTGCATACTGAAACAGGTCCTCGCGACACGGCGCGGCTCGGTTAGGCTCGGCCCATCATGCGTTTCGGGCTGCTTCTCCTTAGCTGCCGCGGCGAGGGTCTGTAGTCGTAGGCCGGCCCCCTCCCCGCGGAGTTTGGTGTTGCGGTTTTCACTACCGCCGTCGGCCGTCCCAGCGAACTACCGCGGACACGCGAGGAGCCCAACGCCATGAGCCAGCAGCCTTTTGTCGGTCGCCCCACGCCCATCACGAACGCGACCCACACCCAGAAGCCCTCCGGGATGCCGATCCACAAGTACGGCGTCTACGAGCAGGTGGACATCCCGGACCGCACCTGGCCGAACGCCCGCGTCACCAAGGCTCCGCGCTGGCTGTCCACGGACCTGCGCGACGGCAACCAGTCGCTGATCGACCCGATGACCCCCGCCCGCAAGCGCGAGATGTTCGACCTGCTGGTGCGCATGGGCTACAAGGAGATCGAGGTCGGCTTCCCCTCCTCCGGCGAGACCGACTTCGCCTTCGTGCGTTCCATCATCGAAGAGGGCGCGATCCCGGACGACGTCACCATCTCCGTACTGACCCAGGCCCGCGAGGACCTGATCGAGCGGACCGTCGAGTCGCTGGTCGGCGCCAAGCGGGCCACCGTGCACCTGTACAACGCGACCGCCCCGACCTTCCGCCGGGTCGTCTTCCGCGGCTCCAAGGAGCAGATCAAGCAGATCGCCGTCGACGGCACCCGCCTGGTCATGGAGTACGCCGAGAAGCTGCTGGGCCCCGAGACCGTCTTCGGCTACCAGTACAGCCCCGAGATCTTCACCGACACCGAGCTGGACTTCGCCCTGGAGGTCTGCGAGGCCGTCTGCGACGTCTGGCAGCCGGGCGAGGGCCGCGAGATCATCCTGAACCTGCCCGCCACCGTCGAGCGCTCCACGCCCTCCACCCACGCGGACCGCTTCGAGTGGATGGCCCGCAACCTGACCCGCCGCGAGCACGTGTGCATCTCCGTGCACCCGCACAACGACCGCGGCACCGCCGTCGCCGCCGCCGAGCTGGCCCTGATGGCCGGCGCCGACCGCATCGAGGGCTGCCTGTTCGGGCAGGGCGAGCGCACCGGCAACGTCGACCTGATCACCCTGGGCATGAACCTGTTCTCCCAGGGCATCGACCCGCAGATCGACTTCTCGCAGATCGACGAGATCCGCCGCACCAGCGAGTACTGCAACCAGATGGAGGTCCACCCGCGCCACCCCTACGCGGGCGACCTGGTCTACACCGCCTTCTCCGGCTCCCACCAGGACGCCATCAAGAAGGGCTTCGACGCCATGGAGGCCGACGCGGCCGCCCAGGGCAAGACCGTCGACGAGATCGAGTGGGCCGTCCCGTACCTGCCGATCGACCCCAAGGACGTCGGCCGCTCCTACGAGGCGGTCATCCGGGTCAACTCGCAGTCCGGCAAGGGCGGCATCGCGTACGTCCTGAAGAACGACCACAAGCTGGACCTGCCGCGCCGCATGCAGATCGAGTTCTCGCGGATCATCCAGGCCAAGACCGACGCCGAGGGCGGCGAGGTCACGCCGAAGGCGATCTGGGAGGTCTTCTCGGACGAGTACCTGCCCAACCCCGACAACCCGTGGGGCCGCATCCAGCTGCGCTCCGGCTCCACCGCCACCGACAAGGACGGCACCGACACGCTGACCGTCGAGGCGGTCGTGGACGGCGTGGAGACGGTCCTGAACGGCACCGGCAACGGTCCGATCTCGGCCTTCTTCGACGCGCTGGGCGGCATCGGCGTGGACGCCCGCCTGCTGGACTACACCGAGCACACGATGAGCGAGGGCGCCTCCGCCGTGGCCGCCTCGTACATCGAGTGCGCCATCGACGGCCGGGTCCTGTGGGGCATCGGCATCGACGCCAACACCACCCGCGCCTCCCTGAAGGCGGTCATCTCCGCCGTCAACCGCGCGGGCCGCTGAACCACCCCTGACGGAGCCCCGCCCCTCCACCCGGAGGGGCGGGGCTCCGCCGCATTCCGGGGCCGTCGGCGGGCCCGTCGGCCGGGGGCGCAGATCGGCCAAGTGCGCCCCCGGGGCCATGTTGTCTTGTCGCACGACTGACGCACACTCACCGATGTGGCTAACATCACGCCAACCCGGCGTCGTTGCCCGGGGAGTTACGGAGGTGCGACGTGCTGCCAGTTCGGGGTGGGGACGGCCGGAAGCTGACGCTCTGGGGCATCCGTACCAGCTGGAACACCGTGGGTGACGGGGAGTTCTTCTGCGCCGGCTGCGGCGGTGACCGCAACTACCGCCGGCGCACCGGGCGCCGCCGATTCACCGTGCTCGGGCTGCCGCTGCTGCCGCGCGGGCAGGCCGGACCCGTCGTCGAGTGCCAGGCCTGCCGCGGACGCTTCGGCACCGAGGCGCTGGACCACCTCACCACCACCCGGTTCTCCTCGCTGCTGCGCGACGCCGTGCACACCGTGACGCTGGCCGTGCTCGCCGCGGGCGGGACCTCCTCGCGCAGCGCCCTGGAGGCCGCCGTGACGGCCGTGCGGGGCGCCGGCTTCACTGACTGCACCGAGGAGCAGCTGGAGTCCCTCGTGGACGCGCTGGCCACCGACGAGGGCCGGCTGGGGCTCTACGACGGGCCCGAGTGCTTCGGGGCGGCGCTGTCGATCGAGCTCCACGAGGCGCTGGAACCGCTCGCCGCGCACCTGGCCGGCCCCGGACGTGAATCGATCCTGCTGCAGGGTGCCCGGATCGCCCTCGCCGACGGGCCCTACATCCCGGCCGAGCGCGAGGTGCTCGCCACCGTGGGCGCCGCGCTGCGGATGGGTTCGGACGAGGTGGCCGGGCTGCTCTCGGCGGTGCGCGCGCCCTGACGCGCCCCTCCTGTGCGCGGATCCGGGCCCGGCGGAGGTTTTCCGCCGGGCCCGGACGCGTTTTCCGGGGCGGAAATCCCGACATGTGGGCGGTCGTGAAGTAACGATTCGGCCGTACCGGCCGGAAACAGAGATCAAAAGTGGCCCGTTCGAGGGTGGAGTACCCCATTCCGTACACGAATTCCGTATTCCGGACGGTCGGAACGGGGACCCCTGATTTGCGCGTCCGAATACACGTGAACCCGTAAATCCCCTGTCAGGAAGGGGAACTTCGCAGGTGTGCAGGGAGAACGGCGGGCTTCGGGGCCGGGTTCCCATACTCCTGCCCACGGGCCCCCGCCATTGGAGGAAGCTCCAGAGAGGGCGTTCCTGCGGGTCGACACTTTGTCGGAGTATCCGATACCTGTGAGCGCTCCCACAGGCGTTCAATTCCGGTCACACGACGAGATCTGCGTGTTCCCACTGACAACCCCGGCGGACCAACGGGTTAACGACCCACTCCGGCCAGGGGATAACCAGCTTCCTCTCAATTACCTACCTCCTTGAAGGGCAAGGCAGAGATGGCACGTGTCGCCGCCCGGCTTTCCGCAAGCGGAGAGCAGAGCTCGCACCCGGTCGACGAGGTGCTCCCCCTCCCCAAGCTCGCGCTGTACGGCTTCCAGCACGTACTCGCCTTCTACGCCGGCGCGGTGATCGTCCCGATCATCGTCGGCAGTGCGCTGAAGCTGAGCCCTGAACAGCTGGTCTACCTGATCAACGCGGACCTCTTCACCTGCGGTATCGCCTCGATCATCCAGGCCTTCGGCGTCGGCCGCGTCGGCGCCCGGCTCCCGCTGATCCAGGGCGTCACCTTCACCGCGGTCTCCCCGATGATCGCCATCGGCCTCGGCGCCGGCGGCGGAACGGCCGCCCTGCTGGTCGTCTACGGCGCCGTCATCACCGCGGGCATCGCGACCTTCGCCTTCGCCTGGCTGCCCGCCAAGGCCTTCCGCGCGGTCATGAGGCTGTTCCCGCCGGTCGTCACCGGCACGGTGATCACGGTCCTCGGCATCGTCCTGATCCCCGTCGGCCTCAAGGACGCGGCGGGCGGCGCCCCCACCATCGCCGACGGCGGGGTCCCCACGCAGCTGGCCTACGCCGGCGGCACCATGCTCTTCATCCTCGTCCTGATGAAGTTCGGCGGACCCTTCCTGCGCAGCATCGGCATCCTGCTCGGCCTGGTCGGCGGCACGGCCGTCGCCTTCCTGCTCGGCGACGCCAAGTTCGGCGACGTGGGCAAGTCCGACTGGATCGGGGTCACCACCCCCTTCCACTTCGGCGCCCCGAAGTTCGAATGGTTCCCGATCCTCCTCATGCTGATCGTCATGCTGATCACCATGGTCGAGACGACCGGTGACACCTACGCCGTCGGCGACATCGTCGGCAAGGAGGTCGACAGCGAGACCGTCGCCCGCGCCCTGCGCGCCGACGGCGCCGCCACCGCCCTCGGCGGCATCCTCAACTCCTTCCCGTACGTCGCCTTCGCCGAGAACGTCGGCCTGGTGCGGATGACCAAGGTCAAGAGCCGCTTCGTGGTCGTGGCCGCCGGTGTCTTCATGATCGTCCTCGGTCTGATCCCCAAGGCCGCCGCGATCGTCGCCTCCGTCCCGCCGGGCGTCCTCGGCGGCGCCGCCACCGTGATGTTCGGCATGGTCGCACTCGCCGGTATCCAGACCCTGGCCAAGGTGGACCTCAAGGAGGAGAAGAACGCCCTGATCGTCGGCGTCTCGCTGGCCTTCGCGCTCTTCCCGGCCACGGTCCCGGCCTACTTCGACAAGCACATGAGCCCGGACCTGTCCTCGCTCCTCAACAGCGGCGTGACCCTCGGTGCCACCGCCGCCATCGTCCTCAACCTGGTCTTCAACGGCCTGGCCAAGGACGACGCGCAGACGGCCGCCCCGGCCGGGGCCCTCGCCGAGGCGCTGGCCGAGACCCTGACCGGGCACGCCGAGGTGCCCGCCCAGCCGGTTGCCGCCCCCGCGGCCGCCGAGAAGGGCGCGGCCAAGGACTCCGCGAAGGACTCCGTAACGGACTCCGCCAAGGACTCCGTGACGGATTCCGCGAAGGACTCCGCGCAGGACTCCGCGAAGGCGGCCGCCGGCGAGGACGGCGCCGCGAAGGCGGGGGCCGAGGAGGCCGACGCGGCGGGGGCCCCCGCCGTCTGACCGCCGCCCCACCGAACCTCCCAAGGGGTGCCGCCCCCGTCCGGACACGTCCGGACGGGGGCCGGCGCTGTCCGCGCACGGGGGACAATGGGCCCATGAGTCTGTTCCGCGACGACGGCATCGTGCTGCGCACCCAGAAGCTCGGCGAGGCGGACCGCATTATCACGCTGCTCACCCGCGGCCACGGCCGCGTCCGGGCCGTCGCCCGCGGAGTACGGCGCACGAAGTCCAAGTTCGGCGCCCGGCTGGAACCTTTCTCCCACGCCGACGTGCAGTTCTTCGCCCGGGGCAGCGAGCTGGTCGGCCGCAGCCTGCCCCTGTGCACCCAGACCGAGATCATCGCCCCCTACGGCAACGGCATCGTCACCGACTACGCCCGCTACACGGCCGGCACCGCGATGCTGGAGACCGCCGAACGCTTCACCGAGAACGAGGGCGAGCCCGCCGTCCAGCAGTACCTGCTGCTGGTCGGCGCCCTGCGCACCCTGTCCCGCGGTGAACACGGACCGCACCTGATCCTCGACGCCTTCCTGCTGCGCTCCCTGGCCGTCAACGGCTACGCGCCCAGCTTCGAGGACTGCGCGAAATGCGGCATCCACGGTCCCAACCGGCACTTCTCCGTCGCCGCCGGCGGGGTCATATGCGGCGACTGCCGGGTCCCCGGAAGCGTCGTACCATCTGCTGAGGCCATCGGGCTGCTCAGCGCCCTGCTGACGGGGGACTGGGCGACGGCCGACGCCGCGGAGCCGCGGCACGTGCGCGAGGGGAGCGGACTCGTCTCCGCCTATCTGCACTGGCATCTGGAACGCGGGCTGCGTTCCCTGCGTTACGTAGAGAAGTGACCGAGATCGGAGACCGAAGCGCCATGGCAGTACGCGGATTCCTGGGACTCTCCCGCCGTGAGTACACGATCCCCGAACCGCACCCGACCGGCGCCCGCCCGCCGAAGATCCCGGGCGAACTGGTCCCGGAGCACGTCGCGATCGTGATGGACGGCAACGGCCGCTGGGCCAAGGAGCGGGGCCTGCCGCGCACCGAGGGCCACAAGGTCGGCGCGGAGCGGGTCCTGGACGTCCTCCAGGGCGCGATCGAGATGGGCGTCAAGAACATCTCCCTCTACGCCTTCTCCACGGAGAACTGGAAGCGCTCGCCCGACGAGGTGCGCTTCCTGATGAACTTCAACCGGGACTTCATCCGCAAGACCCGCGACCAGCTCGACGCCCTCGGCATCCGGGTGCGCTGGGTGGGCCGGATGCCCAAGCTGTGGAAGTCCGTGGCCAAGGAGCTCCAGGTCGCCCAGGAGCAGACCAAGGGCAACGACAAGCTGACCCTGTACTTCTGCATGAACTACGGCGGCCGCGCCGAGATCGCCGACGCCGCGCAGGCGCTTGCCGAGGACGTGAAGGCCGGCCGGCTGGACCCGTCGAAGGTCAACGAGAAGACCCTCGCCAAGTACCTCTACTACCCGGACATGCCGGACGTGGACCTGTTCCTGCGCCCCAGCGGCGAGCAGCGCACGTCCAACTACCTGATCTGGCAGAGCGCCTACGCCGAGATGGTCTTCCAGGACGTCCTGTGGCCGGACTTCGACCGGATCCACCTGTGGGACGCCTGCCTGGAGTACGCCAAGCGCGACCGCCGCTTCGGCGGCGCGGTCCCCAACCAGCCCGAGGGCTCCGAGAGCTGAGCGGACGGCTAGGCTCTGCCGCCATGAACATGACTGATCAGGCGGTGGAGCTCGCCTACCGTCCGGAGCGCGGGGACACGGGGGAAGTGCTGCGCTGGCACGCCACCAGAACCTGGGCCGGCCGGCTGCGGCCACTGATGTGGCTGGTGGTGCTGCCCCTGTTGGCCCCCGCGTCCATCGTGCTCAGGGACGGCGGCGACGTCGACCTGGAGGCGCTGGCCCTCCTCACGGGGATGGCGGAGTGCGTCGGCCTCGCCGGGCTCGCCCTGACCTGGTCGGGGATGGCGCGGCGGCTGCGCCGCTGCGCCTCCGAGTACCCCGAGTACCGCTGCACGCTCACCGGGTCGGGGATGCGGTGCCCCCGGCCCGACGGGCCGACGGTGGACCTGGCGTGGACGGAGTACCGGCGCTGGAGCGAGACGCGCAACCTGTTCGTGCTCGACGCGGGCGGGGGACGGCTGGGCTGGATCCCGAAGCGGGCCGCCCGGACCCCCGCGGACGTCGAGCGGGTACGGGAGATCCTGGCGGCCGGGCTGCCGCGGCTCTGAGCCTCGTATTGCGACCGGATTCCGACCGGATTCCGACGGGTGTTCGGCCGGAATCGGACCCTTTCGGGCTAGCCGGCGGCCGCGCAGTCCGCGCAGGTGCCGAAGATCTCGACGGTGTGGGCCACGTTCACGTAGCCGTGCTCGGCGGCGACGGCCTCCGCCCACTTCTCCACCGCGGGCCCCTCCACCTCGACCGCCTTGCCGCACTTGCGGCAGACCAGGTGGTGGTGGTGATCGCCCGTGGAGCAGCGCCGGTAGACGGACTCGCCATCACTGGTGCGCAGCACGTCCACCTCGCCGGCGTCCGCCAGGGACTGGAGGGTGCGGTACACGGTGGTCAGGCCCACGGAGTCGCCGCGGTGCTTGAGCATGTCGTGCAGCTCCTGGGCACTGCGGAACTCGTCCACCTCGTCCAGCGCCGCCGCCACGGCGGCCCGCTGCCGGGTGGATCGCCCTCGTACTGGCGCGGTATTCGTCTCGCCAGGCGCAGTCGCCACCGGTTCCTCCTCGTTTCGGCCTCGCCTCATTGTGCCAGGCGGGCGGTCGCCCTAGACCTTCACGTCGTCCCGGGTGCAGACCTCCTCGGCGGCCCGGGCGGCCTTCGCACGGCGCCTGGCCAGGGGCGTGGACAGGGCGGTCGTGGCCACGAAGACGGCGATCGCGAGCAGCACGATCGTCGCGCCGGACGGCGCGTCGATGTAGTAGGTGGCGGCCGTACCGCTCAGCGAGACCACCACGCCGATCGCCATCGCCAGCGACAGGGTCGCGGCGAAGCCGCGGGCGACCCGCTGGGCGGCCGCGACGGGGATCACCATCATGGCGCTGACCAGCAGCAGGCCGACGATGCGCATGGCCACGGTCACGGTGACGGCGGCGGTGACGGCCATCAGCAGGTTCAGCGCGCGCACCGGCAGGCCGGTGACGCGGGCGAACTCCTCGTCCTGGCTGATGGCGAACAGCTGGCGGCGCAGGCCGAGGGTGACGGCGATGACGAAGGCGGCGAGGATCACCACGGCGGTGACGTCCTCGGGCGAGACGAAGCTGATCGAGCCGAAGAGATAGCTGTTCAGGTTGGCGGTGGAGCCGCCCGGCGCCATGTTGATGATCATGACACCGCCGGCCAGGCCGCCGTAGAAGAGCATGGCGAGGGCGATGTCGCCGCTGGTCTTCCCGCGGGAGCGGATCAGCTCCATGCCGACCGCGCCGACGACCGCCACGAGGGTGGCCATCCAGATCGGGCTGGTGTTGAGCAGGAAGCCCAGGGCGACACCGGTCATGGCGACGTGCCCGATGCCGTCGCCCATGACCGCCTGGCGGCGCTGGACGAGGTAGGTGCCGATCGTGGGCGCGGTGATCCCGACCAGCGCGGCGGCGATCAGCGCGCGCTGCATGAAGGGTTCGTGGAGGATTTCCATCAGCTCAGCAGTCCCGTCCGCAGGGGCTCGGCGTCGTGCGCCGCGTGGGGGTGTACGTGGTCGTGGCCGGGGAGGGCGTGCTGCCCGACGGCCTCGGGCGGCGGCCCGTCGTGGACGACGCAGCCGTCGCGCAGGACGACGGCGCGGCCGATCAGGGGCTCCAGCGGGCCCAGCTCGTGCAGGACGAGCAGGACGGTGGTGCCGGCGGCGACCTGCTCGCGCAGGGCGTTCGCGAGGACCTCCTGGTTGGCCAGGTCCACGCCGGCCATGGGCTCGTCCATGATCAGCAGCTCGGGTTCGACGGCCAGTGCCCGGGCGATGAGCACACGCTGGTGCTGTCCGCCGGAGAGGGCGTTGACCGAGGCGTCGGCGTACGAGTCCATGTCGACGAGGGCCAGGGCCCGCTCGACGGCGGCCTTGTCGGCCTTGCGCAGGAGCCCGAAGCGCGAGCGGGCGAGGCGGCCCGCGGAGACGACCTCGCGGACGGTGGCCGGGACGCCGCTGGCGGCGGTGGTGCGCTGGGGGACGTATCCGATGCGCGACCACTGGCGGAAGCGCCGGAACTCGGTGCCGAAGAGGGAGAGGGTGCCGCCGGTGAGCGGCACCTGGCCGACCACGGCGCGGACGGCGGTGGACTTGCCGGAGCCGTTGGCGCCGAGCAGGGCGACGACCTCCCCCCGTCGGACGGTGAGGTCGACCCCGCGCAGCACGGGGCGGGAGCCCAGCGAGGCCGCGGCTCCGAGCAGGGATATGACGGGCTGGTCGTCGCCGGCCGGTCGGGGCGTTGACTGCATGGCTCGCGCCTCCGTTGCTGCTGTCATCACTTGGCTCCGAGGGCCTTCTGGAGGTTCTTCAGGTTGGACCGCATGACCTCGAAGTAGTCGGCGCCCTGCGACTTGTCGGTGATCCCCTCGAGGGGGTCGAGGACGTCGGTCCGCAGACCCGTGTCCCGGGCGAGGGTCTTGGCCGTCTTGTCGCTGGCCAGGGCCTCGAAGAACACGGTCGTCACATTGTCCTTCTTCGCGACGGCCTGGAGGTCCTTCATCCGGGCCGGGCTGGGCTCGGCCTCGGGGTCGACGCCGGAGATGCCCTCCTGGTCGAGGCCGTAGCGCTCGGCGAGGTAGCCGAAAGCGGAATGGGTGGTGATGAAGGTCTTGGAGGCCGTGTTCTTCAGGCCTTCCTTGAACTCGGCGTCCAGGGCGCCCAGTTTCGTCACGAGGTCGTCGGTGTTCTTGCGGTAGTCGGCCGCGTGGGCGGGGTCGGCCTTCTCCATGGCGGCGCCGAAGCCCTTGGCGATCTCCGCGTACTTGACCGGGTCGAGCCAGACGTGCGGGTCCTCGGCCGCCCCGCCGTGGTCGTGGCCGTGGTCGTGGCCCTCGGCCGCGTGGTCGTGGTCCTCCTCGCCGGAGGTGCCGTGCACCTCGAGCCTGGTGAGGGTGGCCGCGTCCACGACGTCCTTCACGCCGGACTGGGCCACGGCCTTGTCGACGGCGGGCTGGAGGCCCTTGAGGTAGAGGACCACGTCCGACTCCCCGAGCCGGCCGGTCTGCCTGGGCGTGATCTCCAGGTCGTGCGGTTCGACGCCCGGCTTGGTCAGGGTGTCGACCTTCACGTGGTCACCGCCGACCTGCTCGGCGAGGAACTGCAAGGGGTAGAACGACGCCGTCACGCTCAGCTTGCCGTCCTTGTCCGCGCCCGCCGTGCCCGCCCCCGAGCAGGCGGTGAGGGCCGTCCCGGCGAGGGCGACGGCACCGGCGAGAGCGGCGGTGGGTATGAGGCGTCGTACGTTCATGACATCCATTTTCATCAAAGATGGAAACCGTTGTCAAAAACCCAGGTGGAGGGCCCGGAGGGGCATGCTGGAAGGGGGGTACCGACTTGAAGTGGAGGGTGCGGGCGCCGGTAACCTAAAGCCTTCGCCGTTCGTCCTCGTAATGAAGAGAGCACCGTGGCCGCCGACAAGATCGAAACCCTCGTCAGCCTGAGCAAGCGCCGTGGCTTCGTCTACCCCTGCAGTGAGATCTACGGCGGCTCCAGGGCTGCCTGGGACTACGGTCCGCTGGGTGTGGAGCTCAAGGAGAACATCAAGCGCCAGTGGTGGAAGGCCATGGTCACCGGGCGTGAGGACATCGTCGGCATCGACTCCTCCGTGATCCTGGCCCCCGAGGTCTGGGTGGCCTCCGGCCACGTCGCGACCTTCTCGGACCCGCTGACCGAGTGCACCTCCTGCCACAAGCGCCACCGCGCCGACCACCTGGAGGAGGCGTACGAGGCCAAGCACGGCCGCCTCCCCGAGAACGGCCTGGCCGACGTCAACTGCCCCAACTGTGGTGTGAAGGGCCAGTTCACCGAGCCGAAGCAGTTCTCCGGCATGCTGGAGACCCACCTCGGCCCGACCCAGGACACCGGCTCCAAGGCGTACCTGCGCCCCGAGACCGCCCAGGGCATCTTCACCAACTTCGCCCTCGTGCAGACCTCTTCGCGCAAGAAGCCGCCGTTCGGCATCGCGCAGATGGGCAAGTCCTTCCGCAACGAGATCACGCCGGGCAACTTCATCTTCCGCACGCGCGAGTTCGAGCAGATGGAGATGGAGTTCTTCGTCAAGCCGGGCGAGGACGAGCAGTGGCAGGAGTACTGGATGCAGGAGCGGTGGAACTGGTACCGCGGCCTGGGCATGCGCGAGGAGAACATGCGCTGGTACGAGCACCCGAAGGAGAAGCTGTCCCACTACTCGAAGCGCACCGCCGACATCGAGTACCGCTTCAACTTCGGTGGCAACGAGTTCTCCGAGCTCGAAGGCGTCGCCAACCGCACGGACTACGACCTCAAGGCCCACTCCGCCGCCTCCGGCCAGGACCTCGTCTACTTCGACCAGGAGTCGAAGGAGAAGTACACCCCGTTCGTCATCGAGCCGGCGGCCGGCGTCAACCGCGCCATGTTCGCGTTCATGATCGACGCTTACGTCGAGGACGAGGCCCCGAACGCCAAGGGCGCCATGGAGAAGCGCACCGTGATGCGCTTCGACCCGCGCCTGGCCCCGGTCAAGGTCGCCGTCCTGCCGCTGTCCCGCAACGCGCAGCTGTCGCCGAAGGCCAAGGGCCTCGCCGCCGACCTGCGCAAGAACTGGAACATCGAGTTCGACGACGCGGGCGCCATCGGCCGCCGCTACCGCCGCCAGGACGAGATCGGTACGCCGTTCTGCGTCACCGTCGACTTCGACACCCTCGAGGACAACGCGGTGACCGTGCGCGAGCGCGACACGATGAAGCAGGAGCGCGTCTCCCTGGACCAGATCCAGGCCTACCTCGGCAGCCGTCTGCTGGGCTGCTAGGACCTGCACGAAAGACCGGTGGCCCGGTGCGCGGATCGCGGCCCCGGCAGCCCGGCGATTCTGCGGGGGGGGCCGCAGGCG
>NZ_JBHVUQ010000012.1:0-14203 GCF_042884105.1 Streptomyces sp. NPDC058157 | reverse complement strand
CGGGTGGGGCATCGCGCCCCGGGCCACGGGTCTTTTCGCGGGTGCGGCCGTCCGGCCGCGGTGCCCCCGGCCTGCTCGGCGGCGGCCGCGGCCGCCCGCTTCTCGCCCTCCGCCTTGGTGCGCTTGACGAAGCCGACGGTCCACAGGGCCAGGCCGCCGAGGGTGCCGTAGATCATGAAGGGGCTGATGGTCACCATGGTGGAGGTGTCCAGGACGTACGACAGGGCGATCCGGACGGCCGCCTCGATCAGGTAGACCACGCCCCACACCAGCGTCATGCGGCGCTGGGCGTTGCGGAAGCCCTCGTACTGCCACAGGCCGTTGTAGTACGCGACGCCCGCCGGGGTGCCGTCCGTGCCGAACTTCCGGCCGAAGTAGAACATCAGCGGACGCGGCGCGAGCAGCGTGGCCAGGCACAGCAGCCCGAACAGCCCCGTGACGGCGGAGTCCTTGACCAGGAGGGCCCGGGTGGAGTTGGCGCCGATGAGGGAGACGGCGGCCGTGATCGCCAGGAACACCAGGGTGACGATGGCGAACTCGTCCAGCTTGCGCCGCCAGGCCACCATGATGGCGGTGTCGAGGACCGGCCAGGCGCCACTGACGAGCAGGGCCGAGGCCTCGCTCCATCCGTGGTCGTCGACGAGCGTGTTGTAGGTGACGATCGGCGCGACGATGCTGAGGGCGACCGTCAGGATCAGGCCGATGGCGGCGGCTCCGCCGGAGCGTGCGGGAGGTGAAGGCTGTACTGCTGCCGTGGACAAGGTTCCCCCTGGAACGTGCTGAGTAGTGCGGTAAGGGGACCGTAAGGAACTGTCAGTGACATGTACAAGTCGACACGGCTCAAAATGATCGCCAAGCCGTGCGGAGCGCCCAATTCCGCACAACGGGGCGCGCAGCCGCCCCGGTTCAGGCGCGCAGGCCCCTGATGATCAGCCCGACGACGGCCTCGAACTCCGCCGTGATCGTGGGGGAGAGCCAATCCGCCACGTATTGCGGGTCATGGAAGCGGCCGGTGGCGTCGAAGACGGCGCGCGCGGCGGCCGGCACGTCGGGCGCGGCCAGGGTGCCGGCGGCGACGCCCTCTGCGATGATCCGGGTCAGCTGGTCGATCAGCTCCGTCAGGTGGGTGTCGACCACCCCGCTGTTCTCGCCGAGCAGCACCGTGTACGTAGCGAACAGCTCAGGGTCGTCGCCCGCCTTGTGGCGCTTGGCCTCGAAGAGGGCCTCCAGCCAGGACTCCAGCTTGGAGGGGGCCGCCTCTCCCGGCGCCGAGGCGATCCCTTCCAGCATGACCACGCTCTTGGCGAGCCAGCGGTCGGTCACGGCCTCCCGCAGCGCCGCCTTCGAGGGGAAGTGCCGGTAGACGCTGCCGTGGCTGACGCCCAGGGCGCGCGCCACGTCCACGACGGTGGCCTTGGTCGGGCCGAAGCGGCGCAGCACCTCCTCGGTGGTCTCGAGGATGCGCTCGGGGGTCAGGGGCTCGGCAGCAGCGGAGGGCATGGGTACGACCGTACCGCCAGCTCAGTGCTCGCTGTCGAGGTGGGCCATCTGCGCGGCCGGATACCGGTCGCCGGACGCGGCCCCGGCCGGCACCGCCGCCTCGATGGCGGCCAGGTCGGCGTCGGTGAGCTCGACCGGCAGCGCGCCGAGGGCCTCGGCCAGCCGGTCCCGGCGGCGGGCACCCACCAGGGGCACGATGTCGACTCCCTGCCGCGGGCCCTGGGCGAGCACCCAGGCGATCGCTGTCTGGGCGACGCTCACGCCCTTCTCCCCGGCGACCTTGCGCAGGGCCTCGACCAGGTCGAGGTTGCGGCCGAGGTTCTCGCCCTGGAAGCGGGGGCTCATCCCGCGGAAGTCGCCGGGGGCGAGGGCGCGGTCCCGGCTGAAGTGTCCGCTGATCAGGCCGCGGGACAGCACGCCGTACGCCGTCACGCCTATGCCGAGCTCGCGGGCGGTGGGCAGGATCCGGTCCTCGATGCCGCGGGAGATCAGCGAGTACTCGATCTGGAGGTCCGAGATCGGGGCCACCGCCGCGGCCCGGCGCAGGGTGTCCGCGCCGACCTCGGAGAGGCCGATGTGCCGCACGTGCCCCGCCTGCACGGCCTCGGCGATGGCGCCGACGGTCTCCTCGATCGGGACGTCGGGGTCGACGCGGGCGATCCGGTAGACGTCGATGTGGTCCCGGCCGAGCCGCTGGAGCGAGTAGGCCAGGAAGTTCTTCACGGCCTCGGGCCGCCCGTCGTACCCGGTGAATCCGCCCTCGACGGTCCGCAGGGCGCCGAACTTGACGCTGGTCAGCGCCCGCTCGCGGGCGGCGGCCGGGGCCGTGCGCAGGGCTTCGTTGATCAGCAGCTCGTTGTGGCCCATGCCGTAGAAGTCGCCGGTGTCCAGGAGCGTGTCCATGCCCTCGGGCGCCGCTTCCAGGAAGGCGTGGATCGTGGCGAGGGACTCGGCCCGGTCGGCCTCGCCGTAGAGCGCGGACATGCCCATGCAGCCCAGGCCCAGCGGGAAGACGGACGGGCCGGTGGCGCCGAGACGGACGGCGGCGGGGGCGGCTGCGGGGACGGACGCGGAGGTGTTCTCGTTCGTGGTCATGGAACAAGAATGGCATGACGGCTGACAGATTTCAATATCTGTCACTCGATGGGCTGAGTGAGGTACGGAAGGGCGCACCAGGAAAGAACGACCCCCGGGCCCGGCGGTCAGCCCGCCGGAGCCGGCCCCGGGGCCGGGGGCAGCCCGCCGTCCATCCGCGGACCCGGGGCCTGACCCGACGCCGGGGGAGGGGGAGAGGGCGGGGAAGAGGGGGAGGCCGGGGCGGACGCCGACGGCTCCAGCTCCCGCGCGGTCCGCAGCGCGGTGGCATGCGCCCACGGGCCGGTGGTGACCGCCCCCACGACCAGCACCAGGAACGCGCAGCCCGTGATGATCCACCACGCGGGCCGGGTCGCCGTCGCGAAGTCCGCGCCGCCCGAGGTCCCGGCCGCCAGCACCGCCCCGATGACCGCCACGCCCAGCGCCCCGCCGGTCTGCCGGCTGGTGGAGGCGATGGCGGCCGCCACCCCCGCCTGGGAGCGCGGCATCCCGGACAGCGCCGTGTTGGTGATCGGGGCGTTGACCAGGCCGAAGCCGATGCCGAAGAGGACGTAACCGGTGAACATCAGCGGCGTGGAGGCCTCCGCCGAGAACGCCGCGAACAGCAGCCCGCTCGCGCCCATGGCCACCCCCGACACCAGCAGCGAGGGCCGCGGCCCGTGGCTGGCCACCAGCCGCCCCGAGACCGGCGCGCACAGGAAGGCCATCGCGGCCATCGGCAGCATGTGCAGCCCCGCGTCCAGCGCGCTCAGCCCCCGCACCTCCTGGAGGTAGAGGGTGGTCAGGAAGAGGAATCCGGAGAGCGAGGCGAAGGTGCTCACGGCGATCACGGTCGCCCCGCTGAAGGGGGCGCTGCGGAAGAACCGGGGGTCGATCAGCGGGTCCCGGCGCCGGGACTCGTAGAACAGCAGCCCGCCCAGCGCGGCCGCCGCACCCAGCGCGCACGCCAGGATCGGCGGCGAGCTCCAGCCCTCGGACGGCGCCTCGATGATCGCGTACGTCACCCCGCCCAGCAGCACCACGACGAGCAGCTGCCCCACCGGGTCCGCCCGCCGCGGCCGCTCGGAGCGGGACTCCGGCACGAACCGCAGGGTCAGCGCCAGGGCGACCAGTCCGACCGGCAGGTTGACCCAGAAGATCGACCGCCACCCCACCGAGTCCACCAGCAGCCCGCCGATCAGCGGACCGGCGGCCATCGAGATGCCGACCACCGCGCCCCAGACGCCGATGGCGCGGGCGCGCTCCTTCGGATCGGTGAAGGTGTTGGTGATGATCGACATGGCGACGGGGTTGAGCATGGCCCCGCCGACGGCCTGGACCATCCGGAAGGCGATCAGCCAGTGCAGGCCGGGCGCCAGGGAGCACAGCACCGACCCCGCGGTGAACAGCACCAGTCCCACGGCGAAGACCTTCCGCCGCCCGACCCGGTCCGCCGTCGACCCGGCCAGGATCAGCAGCGAGGCGATGACCAGGGTGTAGGCGTCGATGGTCCACTGCATCCCCGAGACCGACGCGTCGAACTCGCGGCGCATCGCCGGCAGGGCCACGTTCAGGACGGTGTTGTCCAGGCTGACGATCAGCAGGCTCATGCAGCAGATGCCCAGGACGAGCAGGCGGTGCCGACGGCTCCCTTGATCCACGCCACTCATGTGATGCATACCGCCGATCGTACGAATAAGTAAGGAACGGTGCTGCGGGACAATGGGGGGATGACCACGCTTCCCGCCCCCCTCGTGATCGGCCCGCACACCGTGCAGCCCCCGGTCGTGCTCGCGCCGATGGCCGGCATCACCAACGCCCCCTTCCGGACCCTCTGCCGCGAGTTCTCGGGCGGCAAGGGGCTGTTCGTGAGCGAGATGATCACGACCCGCGCCCTGGTCGAGCGCAACGAGAAGACCATGCAGCTGATCCACTTCGACGAGAGCGAAAAGCCGCGGTCGATTCAGCTGTACGGGGTGGACCCCGTGACGGTCGGCAAGGCGGTCCGCATGATCGTCGAGGAGGACCGCGCCGACCACATCGACCTCAACTTCGGCTGCCCCGTCCCCAAGGTCACCCGTAAGGGCGGCGGCTCCGCGCTCCCCTACAAGCGCCACCTGCTGCGCGCCATCCTCCGCGAGGCCGTGGCGGGCGCCGGCGACCTGCCGGTGACCATGAAGATGCGCAAGGGCATCGACGACGACCACCTCACCTACCTCGACGCAGGCCGGATCGCCGTCGAGGAGGGGGTCACCGCCATCGCCCTGCACGGCCGCACCACCGCCCAGCACTACGGCGGCACCGCCGACTGGGAGGCCATCGCCCGCCTCAAGGAGCACGTGCCGGAGATCCCGGTGCTCGGCAACGGCGACATCTGGTGCGCCGAGGACGCCCTGCGCATGGTCCGCGAGACCGGCTGCGACGGCGTGGTCGTGGGGCGCGGCTGCCTGGGCCGCCCCTGGCTGTTCAACGACCTGGTCGCCGCCTTCGAGGGCCGCCCGGAGGACTTCCACAAGCCCACGCTGCGCGAGGTCAAGGCCGCCATGCTGCGCCACGCGCAGCTGCTGGGGGAGTGGATCGGGGACGAGGCGCGCGGGGTGATCGACTTCCGTAAGCACGTCGCCTGGTACCTCAAGGGGTTCGCGGTGGGCTCGGAGATGCGCGGGAAGATGGCGGTCGTCTCCTCCCTGGCCGAACTGGACGCTCATCTGAGCGAGCTCGACCTGGACCAGGCCTGGCCCGAGAGTGCGGACGGCCCGCGCGGCCGGACGTCCGGAAACAACCGGGTTGTCCTGCCGGACGGCTGGCTGAAGGATCCGTACGACTGTGCCGGTGTGAGCGAGGAAGCGGAGCTGGACACGTCCGGAGGCTGACAAATCGCCCTCCGGCGTGCGTGATATACGCCACGCATGGGAGAGGTTTCGCTCAGATGAGCGCGTAAGTCACGGGTAAGACTTCCAAAGGGTGGCACTGGGTGCCACCCTTTGTTCGTTCAAGAGTTGAACGCAAATGTATCGATGATCGCTCATCCGAGCGCGATCAAGCGGTTTCAGGCACCTCACCCTTCGGGATCTGAACGCTGTTCGTAGCTTCTCATTACCGACCGGTTACTTTCGATACGGTGGCGCACGGGTGGTTACGGCCCCATGACCGCCAAGTGGACGTACCGATAAGCCTTCGATCTGGGTATGTTCCTGGCCGTCAGGGCAGCCACCCGAGTCCTCGAGGAGTCGAGACCCGTGTCGGAAAACAAAGATCAGAAGTTCGTCTACGACTTCACCGAGGGCAACCGGGACCTCAAGGACCTTCTCGGCGGCAAGGGGGCCAACCTCGCCGAGATGACCAACCTCGGTCTCCCGGTCCCTCCCGGCTTCACCATCACCACCGAGGCCTGCAAGGTCTACCTCGAGAGCGGTTCGGCCCCGGCCGAGCTGCGTGACGAGGTCAGCGCGCACCTCGCCACCCTCGAGACGAAGATGGGCAAGAAGCTCGGCCAGTCGGACGACCCGCTCCTGGTCTCCGTGCGCTCCGGCGCCAAGTTCTCCATGCCCGGCATGATGGACACGGTCCTCAACATCGGCCTCTCCGACGAGTCCGTGGTCGGCCTCGCCGCCCAGGCCGACAACGAGCGCTTCGCCTGGGACTCGTACCGCCGCCTGATCCAGATGTTCGGCAAGACCGTCCTCGGCGTCGAGGGCGAACTCTTCGAGGACGCCCTCGACGAGGCCAAGGCCGCCAAGAAGGTCACCGTCGACACCGACCTCGACGCCGCCGACCTCAAGAAGCTGGTCAAGGCCTTCAAGAAGATCGTCGCGAAGGAGGCCGGCCGCGAGTTCCCGCAGGACGCCCGCGAGCAGCTCGACCTCGCCGTCGAGGCCGTCTTCAACTCCTGGAACACCGACCGCGCCAAGCTCTACCGCCGCCAGGAGCGCATCCCCGGCGACCTGGGCACCGCCGTCAACATCTGCTCCATGGTCTTCGGCAACCTCGGCCCCGACTCGGGCACCGGCGTCGCCTTCACCCGCGACCCCGCCAGCGGCCACGCCGGCGTCTACGGCGACTACCTGCAGAACGCGCAGGGCGAGGACGTCGTCGCGGGCATCCGCAACACCGTGCCGCTCGCGGACCTGGAGGCCATCGACAAGGCCTCGTACGACCAGCTCATGGCGATCATGACGAAGCTGGAGACCCACTACAAGGATCTCTGCGACATCGAGTTCACCATCGAGCGCGGCCAGCTGTGGATGCTCCAGACCCGCGTCGGCAAGCGCACCGCCGGCGCCGCCTTCCGCATCGCCACCCAGCTCGTGGACCAGGGCCTGATCAGCGAGGCCGAGGCCCTCCAGCGCGTCACCGGCCACCAGCTGGCGCAGCTGATGTTCCCGCGCTTCGACGAGTCCGCCAAGACCACCCTCCTGGGCCGCGGCATCGCCGCCTCCCCGGGCGCGGCGGTCGGCAAGGCCGTCTTCGACTCCTACACGGCCGTCAAGTGGTCCCGCTCCGGCGAGAAGGTCATCCTGATCCGCCGCGAGACCAACCCCGACGACCTGGACGGCATGATCGCCTCCGAGGGCATCCTGACCTCGCGCGGCGGCAAGACCTCGCACGCCGCCGTCGTCGCCCGCGGCATGGGCAAGACCTGCGTCTGCGGCGCCGAGGACCTCGACGTCGACACCAAGCGCCGCCGGATGACGGTCGGCGGGACGGTCATCGAAGAGGGCGACGTCGTCTCCATCGACGGCTCCACCGGCAAGGTCTACCTCGGCGAGGTACCCGTCGTACCGTCCCCGGTCGTCGAGTACTTCGAGGGCCGCATGCACGCCGGCGCCGACGACGCCGACGAGCTGGTCGGCGCCGTGCACCGGATCATGGCCTACGCCGACCGCGTCCGCCGCCTGCGGGTGCGCGCCAACGCCGACAACGCCGAGGACGCGCTGCGCGCCCGCCGCTTCGGCGCCCAGGGCATCGGCCTGTGCCGCACCGAGCACATGTTCCTCGGCGAGCGCCGCGAGATGGTCGAGCGCCTGATCCTCGCGGACACCGACTCCGAGCGCGAGGAGGCACTCAGTGCCCTCCTGCCGCTGCAGAAGAAGGACTTCGTCGAGCTGTTCGAGGCGATGGACGGCCTGCCCGTCACCGTCCGCCTCCTCGACCCGCCGCTGCACGAGTTCCTGCCCGACATCACCGAGCTCTCGGTGCGCGTCGCCCTCGCCGAGTCCCGCCAGGACGCCAACGAGAACGACCTGCGCCTGCTCCAGGCCGTGCACAAGCTGCACGAGCAGAACCCGATGCTGGGTCTGCGCGGCGTCCGCCTCGGCCTGGTCATCCCCGGCCTGTTCGCCATGCAGGTCCGGGCGATCGCCGAGGCCGCCGCCGAGCGCAAGAACGCCAAGGGCGACCCGCGCGCCGAGATCATGGTCCCGCTCGTCGGCACCGTCCAGGAGCTGGAGATCGTCCGCGAGGAGGCGGACGGGATCATCGCCGAGGTCGAGGCCGCCACCGGCACCAGCCTCAAGCTCAGCGTCGGCACGATGATCGAGCTGCCGCGCGCCGCGCTGACCGCCGCCCAGATCGCCGAGGCCGCGCAGTTCTTCTCCTTCGGCACGAACGACCTGACCCAGACGGTGTGGGGCTTCTCCCGCGACGACGTCGAGGCCAGCTTCTTCACCGCCTACCTGGAGAAGGGCATCTTCGGGGTGTCGCCCTTCGAGACCATCGACAAGGACGGCGTCGGCTCCCTCGTGCGCCACGCGGTCCAGCAGGGCCGGGCCACCCGCCCCGACCTCAAGCTCGGCGTCTGCGGCGAGCACGGCGGCGACCCCGAGTCGGTGCACTTCTTCCACGAGGTCGGCCTCGACTACGTCTCCTGCTCGCCCTTCCGGATCCCGGTGGCGCGCCTGGAGGCCGGCCGTGCCGCCGCCGAGGCCAAGGGCTCCGACAGCCGCTGAGCCCGGCCCCCTGACAGCGCCCGCCCCCGGTTCCCTGACTGCCGGGGGCGGGCGCTTCCCACTAAGCGGAAGACCCCTGGGCCTCACCCGGCCGGGTTTCGCGAAATATTCAACGAAGTCATTACGGCGCCAGGCGGCGGACGGATCCCCACCCGTCCGCCGCCTGCCGCCTATCCGCCAGGCACGTCGGCGCTTCCCGGTGCGACCGACCGCCAGGCCCCGCAAAGCCCCCCACGGCCTTCACGGAGCGTTTCGGTCGCGCCGGAGTGTGCCTGGCGGAGTACAGGATTTCGCTTGTCACGCCCCCGCCGAAAGGGGTTTCAACTGTGGCCGAAAGGGCGTGGTGACCACGTGTGACGGCGTGCATACTCATGGGGCGGGGGGATTGCGGTTGCACAGGTGGGGGTTCGGTGCTGCGTATCCATTTCACTGGAGTGGACCTGGCACGCGTACGGATGGCAGGGCGTCCCGATGCGTTGTGGGAAACGATTCTTAGTTTTCATCGCTTAAGAGACCGGCGTGACGCCCGGCTGTTCGGCGAATGGCGTACGGAAGCCCGGAGCCGGTTGAATGGTGAAACAAGGCTGCTGAGCGCGCTCATACCGGCTCGCGGCTATTTCCCCGATTTCCTGACCCCCTCCGAGGGCCAGTACGGGTGGGACGTCGGCCTCGACGCCCTGCGCGGGCTCCCCGCGGACCGGCTGCGCCACGAGCTCTCCCTCGTGGGCGCGGGCGCCGCCGCGGGCTTCGGCGCGGCCTTCGGGACCCCGCCGCCGACCCGGCTGCGGGAGTTCATGGACGGCGGCACCAAGTACCTGCCCCGGCTGCTGGGCGAGCTGCGCGGCTACCACCGCGCGGCCGTGGAACCGTACTGGACCCACATCCAGGCCCAGATCGAGGCCGAGCGGGCCGCACGCGGCCGCGCCCTCCTCGACGGGGGCGCGGACGAGCTGCTGGCCTCGCTGCCGCCGATGCTGCGCTGGCGGGCGCCGGTGCTGGAGTGCGAGTACCCGGTGGACCGGGACGTACGGCTGCGGGGGCGCGGGCTGCTGCTCCAGCCGTCGTTCTTCTGCCGGCGCACCGCGGTGACCCTCCACGACCCGCAGCTGCCGCCCGTGCTGGTCTACCCGGCCGCCGCCCAGCTGGCCGGCGCCGGAGCCGGCGGGGAGGCCGCCCGGCCCGCCGAGGAGCAGCGCCAGCGCACCCTGGGCAAGCTGGTGGGCCACACCCGCTCGGTGGTGCTGCGGGCCATCGGGGACGGGGCCACCACCAGCGAACTGGCCCGCCGCGCCGGGGTCTCCCTGGCCTCGGCGAGCCAGCACGCCTGCGTGATGCGCGAGGCGGGCCTGGTGACCACCCTGCGCCACGGCAACGCGGTCCTGCACACGGTGACCCCGCTGGGCGCGGCCCTCCTCAAGGGCGGCGCGGTGGTCTCCTGAAGGATCGGTTCACCTGGGCGGCGACCCCTCCGGCCGCCGCCCAGGCACCGGCCCTGACCTGCGCTTTCACGCCCGGCCAAGAAAATTCGAAAAAATCTCGCGTCCGGCGATGAGTTCCGGCGGCGCCCCCGGTCTACCCCTCGACAGCGACGAACGGAGCACGCGCGCCGCGCGGCCCGCCCCAGAGAGAAGAGACACCGGGATGTCCTCCACCATGATCTTCGTCAACCTGCCCGTCAGCGACCTGGAGGCCACCAAGGCGTTCTGGGGCAAGCTGGGCTACTCCTTCAACGCCCAGTTCACCGACGAGAACTGCGCCTCCATGCCCATCACCGACACCATCGTCGCGATGTTCCTGACCCACGGCCGCTACAAGGACTTCACCCACAAGGCCATCGCGGACGCCCGGACCACCTCCCAGGTGCTGCTGTGCCTGAGCGCCGAGAGCCGGGACGCGGTGGACGAGCTGGTCGACGGGGCCCTGGCGGCCGGGGCCACCGAGCCCCGCCCCGCCCAGGACCACGGCGTCATGTACGGCCGGGCCTTCGACGACCTCGACGGCCACACCTGGGAGATCATGTGGATGGACCCGTCCGTCGTCCAGGGCTGACCCTCCGCCTCACGAGGTCGCGGCGGTCCGCACCGGGTAGGTCCGGACCGCCACCTCCTCGTCGTCCAGACAGCGCCCCGACTCCAGGTCGAAGCGCTGCTTGAGCAGCGGCGAAGCCACGAACGCCCGCCCCGCCGACCAGCCCACCAGCCCGCGCGAGAGCACCTGCGCGCCGGTGAAGGGGTCCTGGTTGCCGATCGCGTACGGGCGCCCCGCGCGGTCGACGAACACCGCCGCCTGGCTCCCGTCCGGGAGCAGGGCCGCCACCCCGCGCCCGGGGACGAGCGAGGACAGCTCGCACACCGTCAGCCAGCCTTCTGCCACCCGCAGTTCCACGGTCATCGGACCGGACCTCCTATGGTCAGGACGGCCAGGTCGGGCTTGACCTGGTCACGTTCGGGGACGAACCGCACGGTCGGGTCGGGCGCGCCGGGCGCGTTCACGAAGGACACGAACCGCCGCAGCCGGTCCGGGTCCTGGAGAGTCTCGGCCCACTCGTCGCGGTAGTGCGCCACGTGCTCGGCCATCAGCGACTCCAGCTCCGCGCACAGCCCGAGCGAGTCGTGGACCACCACGTCGCGCAGGTGGTCCAGGCCCCCCTCCAGCCGCTCCAGCCAGGTGGAGGTGCGCTCCAGCCGGTCGGCGGTGCGGATGTAGAACATCAGGAACCGGTCGATGAGCCGCACCAGTTCGGCGTCGGAGAGGTCCTGCGCGAGGAGGTCGGCGTGGCGCGGGACGGCCCCGCCGTTGCCGCCGACGTAGAGGTTCCAGCCGTTGGCCGTCGCGATGACCCCGAAGTCCTTGCTCTGCGCCTCCGCGCACTCGCGGGTGCAGCCGGATACCGCCGACTTCAGCTTGTGCGGGGCGCGCAGGCCCCGGTAGCGCAGCTCCAGGTCGATGGCCATCCGCACGCTGTCCTGGACCCCGTAGCGGCACCAGGTCTGCCCCACGCAGGACTTCACCGTGCGCAGGGCCTTGCCGTAGGCGTGCCCGGACTCGAAGCCGGCGTCGACCAGCCGGGCCCAGATCCGCGGCAACTGGTCCACGCTCGCGCCGAACAGGTCGATGCGCTGGCCTCCGGTGATCTTCGTGTAGAGGCCGAAGTCGCGGGCCACCTCGCCGATCACGATCAGCTTCTCCGGGGTGATCTCGCCGCCCGGGATGCGCGGCACGACCGAGTACGAGCCGTTGCGCTGGAGGTTCGCCAGGAAGTGGTCGTTGGTGTCCTGGAGGGCCGCCTGCTCCCCGTCGAGGACGTAGCCGCTCGCGCCCACGGCCGGGGCGAGCGAGGCGATGATCGAACCGACGGCGGGCTTGCAGACCTCGCAGCCCTCGCCGCCCCGGGCCGCAGGCCGGCCGTGCCCGTCCAGGAGCTCCCGGAACGAGGCGAGGCGGCGGGTGCGGACGATCTCGTACAGCTCCGCCCGGGTGTGCGCGAAGCAGCCGCACAGCCCCGGGTCGGCGGCGGGCGGCAGCAGCTGCCCGATCACCTTGACGCAGCCGCCGCAGCCCGTCCCGGCCTTGGTGCACTTCTTGACCTCGGCCAGGGTGGAGCAGGCGGTGATGGCCCCCTTGGTGACGTTGTGGCAGGAGCAGATCACCGCGGTGTCGGGCAGCGCGGCCGGGCCCAGCTGCGGGGCGGGGCCGAGCCCGGCGGGCAGCACCAGCTGCTCGGGGGCGACCGGCGGGACGCTGCCGGTGAGCGGGCGCAGCGTCCCGTAGGCGTCGGCGTCGCCGACCAGGACCCCGCCGAGCAGGACGCCGTCGGCGGACACGACGAGCTTCTTGTAGATCCCGGAGCGGGAGTCGGACCAGACCACGTCCAGGCTGCCCTCGGCCGTGCCGTGCGCGTCGCCGAAGGAGGCCACGTCCACGCCGAGCAGCTTCAGCTTGGTGGACAGGTCGGCGCCGGTGAACTCCCGTTCGCGGCCCAGCAGGTCCTCGGCGGCGGTCTCGGCCATCTCGTAGCCGGGCCCGACCAGGCCGTAGACCCGGCCGTCCACGGCTTGCGCGCACTCGCCGATCGCGTACACGCGGGGGTCGGAGGTGCGGCAGCGGGCGTCGACGGAGATCCCGCCGCGCTCGCCGACGGCCAGGCCGCAGTCCCGGGCGAGCTGGTCGCGGGGGCGGACCCCGGCGGAGAAGACGACGAGCCCGGTGTCGAGGGACGAGCCGTCCGACAGGCTCATCCCGGTGACCGAGCCGTCCTCGCCGGTCAGCACCGCCTGGGTGCCGACGCCCGTGTGCACGGTCAGGCCCATGTCCTCGATCGTGCGCAGCAGGGCCGCGCCGCCGCCCTCGTCCACCTGGACGGGCATCAGCCGGGGAGCGAACTCCACGATGTGCGTGGCCAGTCCGAGGCCCTGCAGGGCGCCGGCCGCCTCCAGCCCGAGCAGGCCGCCGCCGACGACGGCTCCGGTCGTGCGGTCCTTCGCGTACTCCTCGATGGCGAGGAGGTCCTCGACGGTGCGGTAGACGAAGCAGCCGCGGGCGTCCTTGCCGGGGACGGGCGGGACGAACGGGTAGCTGCCGGTCGCCAGGACCAGCACGTCGTACGGGAAGACGCGCCCGGAGCGGGAGGTGACCGTACGGGCCTCCCGGTCGACGGACTCGGCGGGGTCGCCCAGGTGCAGGTCGATGCCGTGCTCCGCCATGAAGCCGGCCGGGGTGAGGGAGAGCTCCTCGGGGCTGGTGCCGGAGAAGTACGAGGTGAGGTGCACCCGGTCGTAGGCGGGCCGGGGCTCCTCGCAGAGCACGGTCACCCGGTGCGTGGCGGTGGCCCCGCGTTCGGCGAGCGCCTCCAGGTAGCGCTGGCCGACCATGCCGTGCCCGATGAGCACGATCGCGGGCTGGGGCTCGGTCATGTCAGTGGCCTCCGTCGTCGGTGAGCAGGTGGAACGTGTCGTGCGGTGCGTCCAGGGACTCGTCGCCCTCCCAGGTGCGGGCCAGGGCCCCCACGGTGGAGAGTTCGCCGAGCAGGACCCCGCCGACGAGCCGGTCGCCGCGCAGGACGACCTTGCGGTAGGTGCGGCGGGTGGCGTCGGCGAGGCGGACCACGTCGTCGCCGGGGAGCGGGGTGGGGTCGCCGAAGGCGGCCAGGTCGAGGGGGCGGTCGGCGCCGCCGAGGGTGAGCCGGGTCAGGGCGCGGGTGCCGGTGTAGTCGGTGGGGGAGCCGGAGAGGGTGGCGGCGAGGGCGTCGGCCTGCTCCAGGGCCGGGCCGGCCAGTCCGTAGAGCCGGCCGGCGTGCTCGGCGCAGTCGCCGATGGCGTGGACGTACGGGTCGCTGGTGCGCAGCCGGTCGTCGACGACGACGCCCTTGCGGACCTCCAGGCCGGCCGCCCGGGCCAGTCCCGTGCGGGGGCGGACGCCGCAGGCGAGGACGACGAGGTCGGCGTCGAGGCGGTAGCCGTCGGCGAGCTCGACCCCGGTGACGCGGGGGCCCCGGCCGGGCGGGGCGGGGGGCTGCCGGCGCGGCTGCGGGCCGTGGCCGGGTGCGGCGCCGTCGGCTGGGGCGCCGTCGGCTGGGGCGCCGCCCCCGCGCCCCAGCGCCTCGAACGCCGGCGGGGCCGGATCCCGGCTCGCCTCGGCGCCGGCCCGCGGCCCGTCGCCCGCGCCGGGTACGAGCGCACCGG
>NZ_JBHVUQ010000011.1:0-77351 GCF_042884105.1 Streptomyces sp. NPDC058157 | reverse complement strand
CATAATACTTCGGCCGTCCCCCGGGCGATGGGTGTATGGACCGCGCCGGGACTAACGCCCACCGGCGGTACCGCGGGGTCGGCGGCGCCGGAATCAGGGTGGGGATTCGGGCGCGGCCGGGCCAGATTTCACCGGCGTGCTGTCCACAAGGTGTCGTACCGCCCGGTAGGCCCCGGCGCATTCCGGCGGGGCCCGGAGGGAATGGCAGTTAGCTGCCTAGGCGGGCTGGACGCTGCGCCGGTGCGGGACGCGGTGGGCGTCGGGGCGGGCGAGCTTCTCGGGGTGGCGGCGGCGGAGGGCGGGGTGGCCGCGCTGCTCCGGTACCAGCTGGGCCGGCGCGCACAGCAGCCCGCTCTCGGCGGCGCGGACCCCCGCCTGGAAACGGGACTTCGTCCCGAGGGCCTCCATGATCTCGGCGACGTGGCGCCGGTAGGTCCGTACCGACACCCCCAGTTCGCGGGCCGCCGCCTCGTCGGTGCTGCCCGTGTGCAGCTGCTGGAGGATCCCGGTCGCGAACGCGGTCCGCAGCGGGCTGGCCGGTCCGATGCCGCCGCCCGGCAGGGCGGCGTTGCGCCAGGCGCTCGCGAACAGCGCCTGCACGGGCACGAGCACGGCGGCCGCGCGGACCACGGAGGCGCCGCCGCCGCTCTCGGCCCGCACGAGCGCGACCTCCTCGTCCACCACCAGCATCTCCAGGCAGGGGACGTGCGCCACCCGGATCCGCAGCGGGTGGTCCTCCCTCAGGAAGTCCCGGAAGGCCTCCTGCCCGGCCGTGGCGTGCGTGCACAGCACCCTGACCCGGACCGTGGACCGTTCACCGGTCAGCAGGCTCGACAGCGCGGTGCACAGTTCCACCGCCAGCTCCGCCTCGGCCGCGATGACCACGTCCACGCTGCGCCGGGCGCCGGAGATCAGTTCCCGCGCCACCTCCCTCGTCCCCTCGGAATCCGGTCCGACGCGGGTGACGGGCCGGCTGCGGCCGGCCCACTCCCGGTACTTCGAAACCGCTTCGGCGATGAGTTCGCGTACGTCCGCGAGCCCCGCGTCGAATACCTCTCCCCCGGACATGCCGGTGCGACCTTCCCCCGTCACTTCTCCCCCACACACATTCGCCGCTATTCGTCGTTCTTCAACAGCCCGAGCCGCACTGCCCGGGCCCCCGCTTGAAAACGTGAACTCGCGTCCATTTCCCGCATGATTTCGGCGACGTAGCGCCGGTAGGTACGCAGCGGAATCGCGAGCTCCCGCGCCGCGGCCTCGTCCGTGCGGCCGTCGCGCAGGGCCTCCAGGATCCGCTGCCCCGTTTCGCTGCGGGCCCGGCCGACGGACTCCTCCCAGGCCCTCGCCCCGTTCCACACCGCGCCGAACAGACCGGCGAGCGCGGAGACGGACGCGGGGTCCTGGACGAGGGAGACGCTCCGGTCGGCGCCTTCGCCGCCGAGCCACACCAGAGCCACCGAATCATCCGTCAACACCGCTTCGTTCAGGGCGCATTCGGCCACCCTGACGACACAGCCGGACCCGCCGGCGAGGACCTCCCGGAACGCGGGGGCCCGCACCACGGCGGGCGAACACAGCAGCCTGACCCGCACGCCCCCGTGCAGCACGGCTCCCGGGGCGCGACCGTGCCCCAGGAGCGCCAGCGCCACCGCGGCGGCCTCCGAACCGGCGCACTGCACCGTCACACCGACGCTCCGGCGGGCCTTTTCAATCAAGCGACCGAAAATACCGGGGACGTCCTCGCCGGATTCCAGCATTCGGACAGAATGATCGGAACTCGTGCGGGAGCGGTCCCTTTTGGCCGCCTCTATGAGTCCCTGTACCTCCAGCAAGGCCCGGCCGACTTCGTCATCGACCGACTCCGTCTTCCTGATAACCACTACCCCCGTCCTCACCCCGCCGCGCCCGAGCCCGAGGCTAGCCGTCCTCAAGTCGGACGGTCAACAACGGTCTACAGTGGGTGATTTTTGAACGATCGTCATCCGCGGCAATTCCGATGAACGCGTGTCACCCCACAGGGAAATCACCGCGGCCGTTTCGGTTCCCGCGCCCCGCGCCATTCGCAGGAAGCTGCCCCGGAAGGGCGGCGCACGGTTCCCCCGGGCGAACTGACCGCCGCGTACGGTCACATCACGGCCGCGCGCTGGCATATTGCTGCCAGCGCGCTCGCAGGGCCCGGGACGCGCCTCCTACAGTCACGGGGCCCGTCCGGTTCCGCTCCGGACGCCGACGGAAGCAGCGAAGGTGACCAGGAGCACACCCGTGGACATCTGGTGGTGGACCACCACCGGCCCCACCCCCGCCCCTCACGCCGAGGACGCGTCGGTCCTCACCGGGGCGGAGCGGGCGGCGGCCGCGCGGCTGCCCGCCGACCGCAGGGCGGACGCCCTCGCCCACCGCGCGGCGGTCCGCCGCATCCTGGGCCGCCTCCTCGACGTCCCGCCCGGGGAGGTGGAGTTCGGCCGCCGGCCCTGCCCCGGCTGCGCCGACGCCGCGCACGGGCCCCCGTACGTCCGCCACCCGGGCAACGCCCTGTGGATCAGCATCTCCCACACCGGGGGCTGCGGCGTGCTGGCCGTGGCGGAGCACCCGGTCGGCATCGACGTGGAGCACGAGGCCCGCCCCTGGTCCCCCGAGGCCGCCGCCAAGGCCCTGACCCCGTCCGAAGCGGCCCACCTCGAGGCACAGCGCACCCCCCGGGCCCGCGCGCACGCCTTCCTGACCTGCTGGACCCGCAAGGAGGCCGCCCTCAAGGCGGCGGGGATCGGCATCGTCACGGACCTCTCGGCGGTGGAAACCCACCCGGCCGCCCCCGGCCCGGTCACCGTCCACACCCCTCCCCCGGCACCCCCGACCCCCTGGCACACGGGCCCCGTCCCCCTCCCGCCCCCGTACCTGGCCTCCCTGGCCCGGTCCGCCCCGACGGCAGACCTCCGCCTGCACCGGTACGGGGCGTAGGGATCAGGTCGTGTACTGCGAGTTCAGGCGGACGTAGCCCTCGGTCAGGTCGCAGCCGTAGACGGTGAAGGAGCCGTCGGCGATGCCGAGTCCGATCCCGATCACGACCTCGTCGGCGGCCTTCAGGTAGTCGGCGACCTCGGCGCGCCGGGCCTGCTCGTCGCCGGCCGGCGGGTAGACCTCGACCGCGCCGAAGGAGACGCGGACGCGCTCGGGCGCGATGTCCGTGTCGTCCTGGCACTTGCCCACGGCCATCACGACCCGGCCCCAGTTGGGGTCGGCGCCGTGCACGGCGGTCTTCACCAGCGGCGAGTTGACCACGGCCTTGCCGACCCGCTTGGCCTGGGCGGCGTCGCGGGCCCCGGTGACCGCCACCTGGATGAGCTTGGAGGCGCCCTCGCCGTCCGAGGCGATCATCTTCACCAGCGCCAACGCGACCTCGCGCAGGCCCGCTTCGAAGGCCTGCGGGTCCACCGGGCCGGCCAGGCCGTTGGCGAACAGGGCGGCGCTGTCGGAGGTGGAGGTGTCGGTGTCGATGGACACCGCGTTGAAGGTCACGTCCATCACCCGCTTGAAGGCGGCGGTCAGCCACGCCCCGTCGAGCTCGGCGTCCGTCACGAAGAAGGTGAGCAGGGTGGCCATGTCGGGCTCGATCATCCCGACGCCCTTCGCGATGCCGGTCAGCACGGCGTCGCCGACCCGTACGGACACGCACTTGGGCCGGGTGTCGGTCGTCATGATGGCCCGCGCGGCGGCGTCCATGCCCGCGGCCGGCCGCTGCGGAGGCCAGGCCAGGCCTTCGAGGTGGCCGAGGATCGACGGCAGCGGGTACTGCACGCCGATCACCCCGGTGGAGGCGATGAGCAGTTCGGCGGGGTCGATCCCGACGGCGCGGGCGGCCGCGTCGCGGACCGCGGCGGCGTTGCGGGCCCCCTCGGCGCCGGTGGCCACATTGGCGTTGCGGGCCACGACGACGACGCCGCGGGCGGAGCCGTCGGCGACGGCCTCGCGCGACAGCAGGACCGACGGCCCGGCGAACAGGGAGCGGGTGAAGACCCCCGCCGTCTTCGCGGGGACCTCGGAGGCGATGATGCACAGGTCGTCGCGTCCGTCGTCGGCGATCCCGACCGGCGCGGTGTGGACGACGAAGCCCTTCGGCAGCGCGTGCGTCACGGCAGTCCTTCCCTCGAATGGATCCGGAGCGGATCAGGCATGACAGGTTCGCATGAGTATGTGTGATCTTGGAAATCTATGCAATGTGCCCCGAAGACAGGGCCGGCACGGTACGACCCGTGCCGGCCCTGCCCGGGCGGCGGCGGCCCCGGCGGCCGAGCGCCTACGCGGCGATCTGGAGCTGCTGCGCCAGGATCGACTGCATCGTCTCGCGCAGCCTGCGCCCCGGCATGATGCCGATCTCGTCCATCAGCGTCCGCTTGGCGCGATGGAACACGTTCAGCGCGTCGGCCTGGCGGTCGGCGCCGTAGTACGCGTGCATGAGGGCCACGTAGAGGTCCTCACGCAGCGGATCCCCGGCTATCAGCCCGTCCAGGCGGGCTATCGCCTCCTCGTTCCGGCCGAGCTTGATGTCGAGCCGCGCCCGTTGCTCCAGCGCGGCGAGCCGCTCCCGGTCGAGCCCGTCGGCGCGGGCCCGCAGCCGGGCGGAGGTGACGTTGCCGAGCGCCTGCCCCTTCCACAGGGCCAGGGCCTCGTCGAGGCGCTCGGACGCCTCCTGGCACCGGCCGGCCTGATCCTCCCCCTTCGACTCCCGGACCATGTCACGGAAGGCGTGCACGTCCACCCGGCCCGGCGGGACGTGGAGCTGGTAGCCGAGGGCGTGGGAGGCGAGGATCTCCCGCCCCACACCCACCCCCTCGAATGCGGTCCTGATCATCCATGCGCTGTTCTGCAGCTGCCCGGAGACCGTCTTCGGGGGATCCGCGTCCCACGAATCCTCGACGATCGACTCCTTCATCACCATCTGCCCCGCATTCAGAGCGAGACTGGCCAGGAATTTCAACTGGCGCTGGCCCTGAACCGGAACCTGGGCTTCTGCATGGAAGGCGGTTACTGGCCCAAGGAGCTGGACTGTCACGCGCGTCGCAGTATCGATGTCATCCCCCTGATCATCGTATTTCCCGCATCCGCAAGCGACTTTTGGTCAAAAAGTCGTCTTCCGGATGACTTGACCAGGTTATTACCCAAGATCCCCTTTCGCAAATGAGGATCAGTCACACAGCGACATAGTTGCGTAATCGTACATTCCGTATACCTGGGACATACTTACGTTGGCGGCCCGCTCGCCCCTGACCACCACGGACTTGACGTACATGTAGGGGCACATGACGGCCGCCTCCATCGCCTCCCGGTCAACGGCCGCCCACAGGGCCTCCCGGGCCCGCGCGTCGAAGGTGCGGGCCCCGGCGTCGAGCAGGGCGTCGATCTCCCGGGAGGCGAGCTCACCCAGGTTCTGGTTCCCCGCCTCCTTGATCGCGCGCGAGTCCGCGATCTGCTGCAGGTAGCCGAAGCCGTCCGGGAAGTCCGCCGCCCAGCCGAACATCACGATGCCGATGCCCTGCTCGCGCAGGTACGCCGGAACGCCCGCCGTCTCGGTGAAGTAGCCGCCGGAGGTGAACGGCACCACCTCCGCCTCGATGCCCACGCGGGCCAGGCCCCGCGCCAGCGCGAGCGCCGCGTTCCACTCCTTGCGCCGGTCCTCGCGCGCCGCGATCCGGGTCCGGAAGCCCTCCGGGAGCCCGGCCAGCGCCAGCTCCCGGCGGGCGGCGCCCAGGTCACCCGTGGCGTCCGGACCCACCGGGTAGCGGTCGTGGGGCTCGTGGCCCGGCACCGTGGGCGGCAGGAGCGTGGTGGCGATGTCCCCGGCGGGCTCCCCGCCGTACGCGGCGCGCATCGCCGCCTTGTCCGTGGCGTACTGCACCGCGCGCCGCGCATGGACGTCCCGCAGCGCACCGACGTTCTGGTTGATGCAGTACAGCCACACGAAGCCGGTGTGCGGGTTGTCCACGCCCTCCCGGGCCACCGGATCCGCCAGCAGCCGGTCCTGGGTCTCCGGCTGCACGCCGACCCCGGCCAGGTCGATGTCGGCCTCTCCCGCCAGCAGCATCCGGTCCACCTCCGGCCCGGACACCCCCAGCCTGACCGTGACCGCGTCCGGCAGCGCCGTGCGGACGGGGTCGCTCTCGCGGACCCAGTGCGGGTTGCGGGCGAGGGAGAGGCGCTCCCCCGGCAGGTACTCCCGGATCAGGTACGGGCCCGAGGAGAGCGGCCGCCACCGGTACTCGGGGTAGGTGTCGGCCCGCCGCGGCACCGGGATCGTGGTGGGCAGTGCGGCCAGGTAGTCGAAGCCCGCGAACGGCTCCTTCAGCCGGAACACCACGGTGCGGTCGTCGGGCGTCCCGATGCCCTCCGGCCCCGTCAGGTACTGCCGGAAGTAGCCCGGGCCCCCGCGGGTCACCGCGCCGGGGTAGACCTCCTCGGGGAAGTTGGCGCGCAGGACCGCGTGGCGGACGTCCTGCGCGGTGACGGGGGTGCCGTCCTCGAAGCACACGCCCTCGCGCAGCCGGTAGGTCCAGGTGCGGCCGTCGTCCGACGGCTCGCCGAGGGAGGCGGCGAGGTCCGGCACCGGCCGCGGCCGGCCGTCCTCACCGGCCGCGTAGCCGACCAGGGGCCGGCCGAGGAGGCGGATGAAGTTCCAGGTGTACGCGTAGTACGTGTCGGCGGGGTCGAGGGAGTCGAAGTCGTCGGTGCGCACGAAGCGGAGCGTTCCGCCCGTGCTGTCCGACGGGTTCACGGTCCCGTGCGACGCGGCGTCGAATACCACAGGGTCTCATTCCCAACTGTGTTGCGGCTTGCTGGCATTGCGGTCGGGGCGAGTGCGGGCGGGCACTCAGCGGAGCGCTTCGAGGAACCGGGCGGCCACCGGGCCGGCGTCCTTGCCGCCCGAGCCGCCGTCCTCGATCAGGACGGACCAGGCCACGTCCCGGTCGCCGAGGTAGCCGATCATCCAGGCGTGCGTCTGCGGCGGCTTGGCCTCGCCGTACTCGGCCGTGCCGGTCTTGGCGTGCGCCGTGCCCGGTACGTCCTTCAGCGCGGCCGCGGCCCCGTAGGTGACGGTGGCGCGCATCATCTGCCGCAGCCCCTCGGCCACGTGCGGCTCCAGGGCCGGGGCGGTGTGCCGGTTGCGGACGTGGTCCGGCACCAGGACGGGCTGCTTGAAGGAGCCCTCCTTGACGGTGGCCGCCATCGAGGCCATCACCAGCGGCGACGCCTGCACCCGGGCCTGCCCGATCGTGCTGGCGGCGAGCTCGTTGTCCGAGGCGGGCAGCGGGACCGAACCGTCGTAGGAGGCGGCCCCGATGTCCCACGGACTGCCGATGCCGAAGGCCTTGGCGGTCTCCGGCAGGGCGGGACCGGCCACCTTGCGGCGGGACTCGACGAAGAAGGTGTTGCAGGACTTGGCGAAGGAGTCCCGGAAGACCGAGCCCTCCGGCAGGACGAACTGGTTCTGGTTCTCGAAGCGCTGCCCGTCCACGGAGGCGAACTTCGGGCACGCCGCCGGGTCCGCCGGCTTCATGCCGGACTTCAGCAGCGCCGCCGCCGTGACGACCTTGAAGGTCGAGCCGGGCGGATAGCGGCCCTCCAGGGCCCGGTTCATCCCGCCGGGCCGGTTCGCGGCGGCGAGGACGGCGCCGGTGCGCGGGTCGACCGCGACGATCGAGGCGTTCTTGTCGAGGCCTTCGAGGGCGCCCGAGGCGGCTCGCTGGACCTTCTTGTCGATCGTCGTGCGGATGTCCTCGCCCTTGCCGGACGGTCCCTGGGTCAGGGGCTTGACCACGGCGCCGGAGCGGCGGTCGGCCACCACGACGGACTTGCCGTACGCGGCGCCGCCGGACAGCTCCTTCTGGTAGCGGGCCTGGAGCCCCGAGACGCCCTTGCCCTGCTCGTCGACCGCTCCGGTGAGGGAGGCGGCCTCCAGCGGGGCGCCGTCCTTGTCGAGGATGCGGCCGCGGCCGGTGTTCGCCGCGAGCGCGAGGGTCTGGCCGGGCTCCATCCGCGGGTGCACGACGGGCGTGGAGAACTGCACCTTCCAGGCGCCGGAGTCGTCCTTGAGGACCTTCGCCTCGGAGTCGTACGCCAGCTCCCCCGCCCCCGCGGTCTGCAAGGAGACCTTGAACGGCACCTTGACGGCGCCCTTGCCGTCCTTCGCGGCGCGGGGGCGGTCCGCGCTGATCACGGCCTTCGTCGGCGCGACGTTCTTCATCACCGACTCGAGCAGCGAACGGGCGCTGTCCGGCGAGTCGGTCAGGGCCGCCGCGTCCGCCGGGCGGTTCGCCGCCCAGGCGTCGAGGAACTCCTGGAGCCTGCCCGCGGCGGCCGCGACGTCCTCGTCCTGCGACGGCGAGGAGAGCAGACGGTGGCCCGCGTAGGCTCCCCCGCCGAGCACGGCCGTGGCTGCCACGGCCGCCGCGACCGCGCCGGCGCGCTTGCCCCGGCCCGTTCTGCGGCGGAATGGGACGTGTCGGTCCCTCGCATGATCTGACATGTCGGTCAGGCTAGGCAGCGGCCGTCTCCGGACTCTCTCGCCGCTCTCCCGGCGCTCTCCCGGCGCCCCGCGGTACTTGATCTCGCACCGCGGAACGTGTTGGGGTGGCCCCACCGCGAACCCCGCGCCGCTGCGCGGGGGTTCGCCGGTCGGTCGCCCGTGCGGCCCGGCCGGGCCGACCGTCCCGGCTCCGCCGCGCGACCCCCCTTCCCGGCCTCTACCGAGAGCGCATCCATGCACATCGCACGACGTACCGTCGTGTTCACCGCAGCCGTCGCCTCCCTGCTCACCGCGACGCCGGCCACGGCGTACGCACAGCAGGCACAGAACACGCAGCCGGTGCACGACTTCAGCAAGGCCATACGCGAGACCGTGTTCGTGACCACGGACACGGACACCGACGGCGACGGCCGCAAGGACAAGGTCCGGGTCCAGGTGATCCGCCCGGACACGCCCCGCAAGGTCCCGGCGATCATCGAGGCCTCCCCGTACCACGGCGGCTTCGCCAAGGCCGACTTCCACCCCGCCGACGTCACCGGCACCCCGCAGCTGGCCCCCTGGGCGCCGGGCGAGGCCGCCAAGGACGTCGACCAGTACCCGCCGTACTGGGACAACTACTTCGTCTCGCGCGGCTACGCCACCCTCGCGGTCTCCACGCTCGGCACCGGCGGCTCCACCGGCTGCCCCGGCACCGTGTCCCCCGAGGAGGTCAAGGCGATGACGAAGGTGGTGGACTGGCTGAACGGCCGGGCCGGCGCCACCACGGCCGTCGACGACACCGGCACCGAGGCGAGGGCCACCGGCTGGTCCACCGGCACCGCCGCGATGACCGGCACCAGCTACAAGGGCACCCTGGCACTGGCCACCGCCACCACCGGCGTGCGCGGCCTGAAGACCGTCGTGCCGATGCTCCCGGTGTCCGACTGGTACGACTACTACCGCGCGAACGGCGGGAACGTCGGCCCCAAGGGCTACCCCGGCAACGACGCCGACATGCACGTCAAGCTCGTCCTGACCCGCGACCGGCCCGAGGCCTGCGCCCGGGCGGTCGCGGACGTGCAGGCCCGCATGGGGCACGAGAACGGCGACCTCAACCCCTTCTGGCGGGAGCGCGACTTCCGCTCCCGCACCGACCGGATCCGCGCCTCGGTCTTCGTCGTCGCCGGCCTGAACGACTGGAACGTCCGCCCCAAGCAGAGCCTCGACCTGTGGTCGCGGCTCCAGCGCTCGGGTGTGAAGTCCCGGCTGTGGCTCACGCAGGGCCAGCACGACGACCCGCTGGACGTCCGCCGCCAGGCCTGGCTGGACTCGGTCCACAAGTGGTTCGACCAGGAGCTGATGGGGCTGCGCTCGGGGGCCGACGCCGAGCCGCGGGTGCAGGTGCAGCGCCCGTCGGGCGCGTGGGACGCGTACCGCGAGTGGCCCGCCCGCGGCGCCCTCGACCGGACCTTCCCGCTCGCCTCCCTGCACGGCCCGCAGGCGCGCGGCTGGACGGACGACCCGTCGCGCACCGGCGACCAGCTGGCCACGGCCCCGGAGGGCGAGGACCCGGCGCGGCTCGCGTACCTGACGGAGCCGCTGAAGGAGGCCGTGCGGATCTCCGGCACCCCGCGGATCGGCGTGCGGGCGGGGGTCGACGGCCCCTCCCCGTACCTGTCGGCGTTCCTCGTGGACTACGGCCCGGCGAACTACCCGGTGAAGCTGGAAGCCGGCCAGGAGAAGTGGTGCTTCGGCGACAGCGCCCCGGGGAACACCGGGTGCCGTCCGCTGAAGGAGTTCAGCCGCGAGGACAAACCGTTCAAGATCATCACTCGGGGGTGGACGGACGTCCGCAACCGCAACAGCCCCGCCTGGCAGACCCCCGTGGAGCCGGGCAGGACGTACGCCTTCCGCTGGGACCTGGAGCCGACCGAGCACATCGTCCCGGCGGGCCACCGCATCGGGATCGTCCTCACCTCCACCGACCGCGACCACACCCTGCGCCACCCGGCGGGCACCCGGGTGACGCTCGACCCGGCGGCCTCGGCGGTGACCCTGCCCCTGGCCTCCGCCCGCTGACCGGGGCACGGATGTGAAAAGGGCCGGCCCGGCCCTCCACCGGGGGTGTGGAGGTGCCGGGCCGGCCCGGCTCCCCGTCCTGGTCAGGGAGCGGGGAGGCTACCGCGCGGACGGCGCCGGAGCGTCCTGCGCGGTGTCGCCCACGCTAGGTTCCGCTCCTCTCCGCGGGCTCTCCACCCGGTTCCCGGGGAGCCGCAGGAGCAGCACCCAGGCGCAGGCGGCCGCGCCGCCGCCCGCGAGGACGACGCCGGCCGGGTCCGCGACGCGGGTGGCGGCGGAGGCCAGGGCCGCGCCGAGCGGGATCATCCCCCACACCAGGGTCCGCATCGTGGCGTTGACCCGGCCGAGCAGCTCCGGCGGGGTCACCGACTGGCGCAGGCTGATCTGGGCCACGTTGTACACCACCGCCCCGGCGCCCACGCCGAACAGTGCGACCGCGGTGGCCCAGACCGGCACGCGGCCGGTCAGGCCGGCGAGGAGGGCGAAGGGGGCGGGCAGCATCAGCCCGACGGTGATCGACCGGCCGGCCCCGAGCCGCCGCGCGAGGCGGCGTACGGCGAACGAGCCGGCCAGGCCGCCCGCGCCGAGGGCGGACATGACCGCGCCGGCGCCGGTGCGGGAGAGACCGTGCGCGAGCATCAGGGCGATCAGCAGGGCGGCCACCGCGGACCAGGCCGCGTTGAACAGGCCGGTCGCGGCGGCGATGCGGCGCAGGGCGGGGTGGCCCGTGACGAAGCGCAGGCCTTCGGCGACGTCCCGCAGGACGCCGGCTCGCGCCGCCGCCGGGACGGGGTCCGCGGCCGCCGGGCGGAGCTCCTCCCCGACCCGCCCGTGCTCCGCGCCCGGGCGCTGCGCCACGGAGTCCCCCCGCCGCGGACGCCGACGGGGCTCGACGGCGAGCAGCAGGAAGGCGGCCGAGAGCGCGTAGGCCAGGGCGGCGACGGCGAAGCCCAGCGGCGCGGCGGTCCAGGCGAGGGCGCCGGCGAGTACCGGACCGAGGACGGCCGCCGCGGACTCCGCCGCGGACAGCCGGGCGTTGCCCGCGACGAGGTCCCGGGCCGGCACCAGGGCGGGCACCGCGGACTGGGCGGCGACGTCGAAGAACACCGAGGCCACCCCGACGGCGAACGCGGCCCCGTACAGCGGCCCCAGTTCGAGCCCGCCCGCGGCCCACGCCAGGGCGACGCACAGGGCGGTGGCGCAGCGCACCCCGTCCGCGGCCACCATGACGGGGACCTTGCGGCAGCGGTCCACCCAGGACCCGGCGGGCAGCCCGACCAGCAGGAAGCCGGCGGTCTGCACCGCCATCAGCGCCGCGGCCTGCGCCGCCGAGGCCCCGCAGGCGGCCAGCGCGGTCAGCGGGAAGGCGGTCTGCGCGATCCGGAAGCCGAACTGCGAGGCGGTGTGGGCGGCGAGGAGCCGGCCGAACTCGGGCGTCATCGCGCGGTGCTCAGCTCCCAGGCCCACCGGGCGCCGGCCGGCCGGAACCCGAAGTCGGCGTTGACCCGCAGCATGTGCGCGTTGCCGGAGGCGTTCCAGGTGTCGACGTGGGCCAGCCGGGTCTCCACCGCGCGGGCACGGGCCAGGTTGTACGCCTTCACCTGGCGGCCGAGCCCGCGGCCGCGGTGCGCGGGGTCCACGATGGTGATCGCCTGGAGGGCGTCGTCCGGGTTGGCGCGGGTCATCGACAGCGCCGTCCAGGCGGCCATCCTCCCGGTGGTGTCGTCGAGGATCGCGCACTGGTGGGCGCGTCGGCCGCGGCTGATCCGCATGCGCTCGAAGTCCCGGATGCGGGAGATCGCGGCGGGCTGCGGCTCCCATCCCGGGTCGCCGGTCGGGGCTGCGGCCGAGAGGGCCGCCTCCAGCCGGGCGGCCTGCTCCACCAGCTCCCCGGGGACCTCGCTGCCCCAGTACCGGACGGACATCGACTCCGGCAGCGGCTGCGGCAGGGGCGCGTCCGCGACGTCCAGGCGCAGGTGGTCGAGCGTCCACACCGGGCGGGCGCCGACGGCCTCGGCCAGGTGGTGCGCGGGCACTGCGGCGGCGCCGCCGGCCCGGCCCGAGGGGCCGGAGTCGGCGGTGAAGAGGATCCGCGAGCGCTGCGCCGCCCGGGCCCGTTCCCGTACGAACTCCACCAGGCGGCGCCCGGCGCCCTGCCGGCGCAGGGCCGGGTGGACGGCGAAGACGGAAGCGGTGACCGTCTCGGTGTTCTCCTCCTGGGGGAACTCCAGGCGTACGGAGGCCGTGCACCGCCCGGCCGCGTCGCGGCCCGCCCACTCCTCGACCCTGGTGGCCGGGGGCGGGACCGTGAGCGAGCCGAGGAAGTCGGCGGGGCAGGGCGCGGGCAGATGCGGGGTGTCGGCCCGGTGGACGAGGGTGCGCAGCCCGAAGACCTCGTCGACGGCGTCGCGGTCGGCCGGGTCGAGGGGGGTGGGGCCGAGGCGGGCGGGGTCGGGGTTCATCGCAGTACTCCCATGGCCTGGATGTCGTAGAGGCCGAAGGCGGGGTGGACGTAGACGTTCGTCAGGTCGGGGTGGCGGTAGTGCAGCGTCCGGTCGTGGGCCATCGGCAGCATGACGGCGCGGTCCATGACGGTCTTCTCGATCCGGCGCCACACCGCGCGGCGGGCCGCAGCCTCGGTGGTGGTGCAGGCTTCGTCGACGAGGGCGCGGACCAGCGGGTCGTCGAGTTCGGCGAAGTTGAAGTTGCCGCCGCCGTGCTTGATCTGCCGGCCGTCGACGAGCGGGGCCAGGAAGCCGTACTCGGTGGGGTAGTCGGCGCCCCAGTCGGTGATGCCGAGGCCGAGCCCGAGCCTGCGGACGGTCTGCGGGCTGCCGAGGCCGGTGCGGTAGTAGGAGGCGGTGTCGAGGACCTCGACCCGGGCCCGGATGCCGACCCGGGCGAGGCTGGTGGCGAGGGTGCGGGCGACCAGCTCGAACTTGCCGGGCTGCGTGCCGATCACGGTCTCGAAGCCGTCCGGCAGCCCGGCCGCGGCCAGTTCGGCGCGCGCCGCGTCCAGGTCGCCGGTGAGCCGGGGCCCGGAGGGGTAGCGGTCCTGGCTGCTGTGTGCGGGCAGGTTGGGCGGGATCAGACCGGTGGCGAGGGAGCCGCCGACGCCGTCGCCGCCGCGGGCGTCCAGCAGCGCGGCCTTGTCGGCGGCGTAGAAGACGGCGCGGCGGGCGTGCAGGTTGTCGAAGGGCGGGACGGCGGTCTGCACGGTGACGTACTGGAGGAAGCCGGTGGCCGGGTTGTCGGCCTGCGCCCGCAGCGCCGGGTCGGCGAGGATCCGGTCGCGCGCCGCGTGCTGGATGCCGCGGCCCTCCACGTCCACGTGGAACTCGCCGGCGAGGAGGCGGTCGTCCATCTCGTTGACCTCGACCCCGAAGGCCACGGTCATCTCGTCGGGCAGGGCGGGGCGGACGGGGTCGGTGCTCCGCTCCCAGGAGTTGTTGCGCACCAGGTGCAGCAGCTTGCCGGGCTCGTAGCGGTGGATGCGGTACGGGCCGGAGCAGACCGGCCGCGAGCCGTACGCCTCGCGGGTGTCGCGGTGTTCGGGGACGGGCGCCGTGTTCGGCTGGGCCATCAGGTAGTCGAAGTCGGCGAAGGGCCGCTTCAGGCGGAAGCGGACGGTGTGCTCGTCGGGCCGTTCGACGGCCGGGCAGCGCCGCCCTTCGTACGGGCCGCGGTAGCCGCCGTGGTCGAGGAGGTCCGTGAGGTAGGTGGGGCCGCCGGGCAGGACGTGCTGGGCGAACACCCGCTCCACGGCGTACGCGACGTCGTGGGAGGTGATCTCCTCGCCGGTCTCGAAGCGGATGCCGCGCTTGAGCCGGTAGGTCCAGGTCAGCCCGTCGGCGGAGACCTCGCCCGGGCCCTCGGCGAGGTCGGGGACGACGTCCGCCCGCTCCGGGTCGGTGCCGAAGGCCATCAGGGTGCGGTTCAGGGCGCGTTGCAGCAGCCAGGACCACACGTAGTAGGTGCGGGCGGGGTCGAGGGAGTCGACGTCGGCGGAGGCGACCGTCTCCAGCCGCCCTCCGCGCCGGGTGGAGGGGTTGACCACCGCTCCGATCGCCGCGTTCCAGCCGGTCATGCGGAGAGCTCCTTGACGTGGAGGTACTGGCGGGAGAGGGCGCAGCCGCGGGAGGCCTTGGCCTGCGTGGAGCCGATGCCGTAGTGCACCCGGCGCACCCCGACCGCGGGGGCCCGGTCGGCGACCGTGTAGTAGAGGAGCTCGTAGTACAGGGGCAGCTTGGCCTGGGCGGCGTAGTCGAAGCCGGCGCGGTGGGCGAACCAGTCCTCGCCGTGCTCCAGGATCAGCCCGAAGCCGGCGATCCGGCCGTCGAGGACGGCCTTGGAGACCAGCGCCCGGTCCCCCAGCCGCCGGTGGGCGGCCTCCAGGACCGCCTCCGAGCGGCGCGGGTCCCAGCCCGCCATGCCGTACTTGGCAAAGAGCTGCGTCTCCAGCTCGGCGAGGCGGGGGATGTCGGCCGGGTCGAGCGGGGCGAGGGTGATCTCGGCGCCGCAGGCCTCGATGCGGCGCCGCTCCGCCCGCACCCGCCGGGAGCGGGCGGCGGGCAGGCCCGTCGCGTAGTCGGTGAAGTCCCGTCCCGGCAGGGTGAGCGTGGCGAACTCGCCCGACACGTGCGAGGTGTAGCCGCGCTCCGCGAGGACCTGGCGCTGGAGGGTGTCGCGGGAGTCCACGTACGGGAAGCACAGCGAGCGGCAGCCCGCCTCGGCGGCGGTGCGCTCGGCCCGCTCCACCAGCAGGTGGGCGGTGTCCGCTCCGGCGCCGGGGCCGAGGAGCAGGCGGGTGCGGCCCAGGTGGCGGCCGCCGAGCATCATCGAGGGCATCAGCCGGTCGAGGTCGCCGAAGGCGGCCGAGACCTCTGCGGCCCCCGCCATCCCCTCGGCCGCGCAGTGCGCGATCAGCAGGTCGGTGCGGCCCAGGGACCAGGGCGCTTCCCGGGTCGCCAGCACCAGCGGGAGTCCGGCGAGCAGTTCCCCGCCGGCGCGGGCGGTGAGGTACCGCATCCAGGCGCCGGACGAGTCGTGCAGCACCCGCATCCAGGGCGGGGTGAGGAAGAAGTCCTCCGCGCCCGCCAGCGCGTCCCAGCCGACTTCCCCCGCGTGCTCGGGAGTTGGCCACTCATCTACCACGACGTCTGTTCTCACGCAGGGATCGTGGTCCGCTCCGCTCTCCGGCCGGTCTCCGTCCGCTCCCGGATACCGGGACGAGAGCCCGAAAAGAGATCGGAGCCCCAAGGTGGGCCCGCCCCACCGAAATTCGGACAGGAGACTGGTTTCACATGTCCCGCGTATCCACCGGCCCCAGCGAGCACCCGACCGCGGCCCACGCTCTTCTCAAGCGCCTCAAGGAGCACGGCGTCGAGAAGGTGTTCGGCGTCGTCGGCCGCGAGGCGGCTTCCATCCTGTTCGACGAGCAGGACGGCGTGGAGTTCATCCTCACCCGCCACGAGTTCACCGCCGGCGTCGCCGCCGACGTCCTGGCCCGCATCACCGGCCGCCCGCAGGCCTGCTGGGCCACGCTCGGCCCCGGTATGACCAACCTGTCGACCGGCATGGCCACCTCGATGCTGGACCGCTCCCCGGTCATCGCCCTGGCGGCGCAGTCCGAGTCGCACGACATCTTCCCGAACGACACCCACCAGTGCCTCGACCTGGTGAAGATCGCCGAACCGATGACGAAGTACGCCGTCGAGCTGGAGCGCCCGGCGGAGATCACCGACCTGGTGGACTCCGCGGTCGCCGCCGCCATGACGGAGCCGGTCGGCCCCTCGTTCATCTCCCTGCCCGTCGACCTCCTCGGCTCCTCCGAGGGCGTCGACATCACCAAGGACCACGGACCGGCCCGGACCCCCGAGAAGCCGATCGGCTCGGTGCAGCCCGGCTGGGAGTCGGCCGCCGACCAGGCCGCCGCGATGGTCGGGGACGCGAAGAACCCGGTGTTCGTGGTCGGCGCCGCCGCCATCCGCGCCGGTGCCGTCCCGGCCATCCGCGCCCTCGCCGAGCGCCTGAACGTCCCGGTCATCACCACGTACATCGCCAAGGGCGTCCTCCCGCACGGCCACGAGCTGAACTACGGTGCGGTCACCGGCTACATGGACGGCATCCTGTCGTTCCCGGCGCTGGAGACCCTCTTCGGTCCCGCCGACGTCGTGCTGACCATCGGCTACGACTACGCCGAGGACCTGCGCCCCTCGATGTGGGAGCGGGGCGTCGAGAAGAAGACGGTCCGCGTCTCCCCCACCGCCAACCCGGTGCCGCGGATCTACCGCCCGGACGTCGACGTCGTCACCGACGTGCTCGCCTTCGTGCAGCACCTGGACGCCGCCACCGCCGGCCTCGCCGCGAAGGACCGCCACGACATCGCGCCGCTGCGCGAGCGCATCGCCGAGTTCCTGGCGGACCCCAAGCACTACGAGGACGGCATGCGCGTCCACCAGGTGATGGACTCCATGAACACCGTGATGGCCGAGATCGCCCGGCCGGGCGAGGGCACGATCGTGTCCGACATCGGCTTCTTCCGCCACTACGGCGTGCTCTTCGCCCGCGCCGACCAGCCGTTCGGCTTCCTGACCTCGGCCGGATGCTCCAGCTTCGGCTACGGCATCCCGGCCGCGATCGGCGCGCAGATGGCCCGCCCGGAGCAGCCGACCTTCCTGATCGCGGGCGACGGCGGCTTCCACTCCAACAGCGCGGACCTGGAGACCATCGCCCGCCTGAACCTGCCGATCGTCACCGTCGTCGTCAACAACGACACCAACGGCCTGATCGAGCTGTACCAGAACATCGGCCACCACCGCAGCCACGACCCGGCCGTGAAGTTCACGGGCGTGGACTTCGTCCAGCTGGCGCAGGCCAACGGCGTGGAGGCCACGAAGGCCTCGACCCGCGAGGAGCTGCTGGCCGCCCTGCGCAAGGGCGCCGAGCTGGGCCGCCCGTACCTGATCGAGGTCCCGGTCAACTACGACTTCAGCGCCGGCGGCTTCGGGGCTCTGAAGGTCTGACATGGCTGAGCAGGTATTCCCTGCCGCCTACGGCTTCCTGGTCTCCGCCCGCACGGGCGGGGACCAGGGCCCCACGGCGGCCTTCGCAACGCGGGGCCGGCACACCCGTACCACCGAGCGCCTGCGCTCCCTGACCCTCGAGGCGACCCTGGTCCACCCGGGCGCCTCCCCCGACGGCGCGGTCGCGCGCGGCGCCGACGCGGTGCTGTGGCTCGCCGGCGAGCTCTACAACCGCGACGAGATCCGCTCCGTCCTCCCCGCCGCCACCGGGGCGGGTGCCTCGGGCGCCGAACTGGTGCTGTCCCTGTTCGAGACGTACGGGCTGCACGCCTTCCGGCTGCTCAACGGCCGGTACGCGGCGGTGCTCTGCCAGGAGCGGCGCGTCCTGCTCGCCACCGACCACGCCGGCTCCGTACCGCTGTACACCCGGCCGGTGCCCGGGCACGTGCTGGCCGCGACCGAGGCCAAGGTGCTCACGGGCCCCTCCGACGGCCAGCTCGGCTTCCCGATCTCGGGGGCCCGGCGGATCCGCCGGCTGCCCGGGCTGTACCAGGTCCCGGCCGGCACCGCCCTGGAGATCGACCTCGCCTCCGGCTCGGTGCTCGCCCACCCGACGTGGGCGGCGCCGGTGTCCCGGCGCGTCGTCGACGAGGACACGGCCGTCGAGCAGGTCCGCACCGCGCTGCGCACGGCGGTCGAGCGCCGCCTGGCCGGCGCGGAGCGCCCGCTGGTGGTGCTCTCCGGCGGCATCGACTCCTCCGGGGTCGCCGCCCTCGCCGACGCGGCCGTGGCCGGCCCGCTCGACACGCTGTCCATGGGCACCGACGTCTCGGACGAGTTCCCGCAGGCCAGGGTGGTCGCCGACCATCTGGGCTCGGAGCACGGGGAGATCACCATCCCGGTGGCCGACCTGCTCGCGCAGCTGCCGCACACGATCCACGCCGCCGAGTCCCTGGACCCGGACGTGATCGAGTACCTGCTGCCGCTGACCGCCCTCTACCGGACCCTGGACGGTCCGGCCCGGCGCGTGCTGACGGGGTACGGGGCCGACATCCCGCTCGGCGGCATGCACCGCGAGGACCGGCTGCCCGAGCTCGACACGGCCGTCGCCCGCGACATGGCCACCTTCGACGGGCTGAACGAGATGAGCCCGGTGCTCTCGACCGCGTCCGGGCACTGGTCCACCCACCCGTACTGGGACCGGGACGTGCTGGACCTGCTGACCGGGCTGGAGGCCGGGCTCAAGCGCCGGTACGGCCGGGACAAGTGGGTGCTGCGGTCCGCCATGGCGGAGCTGCTGCCGGCCGAGACCGTGAACCGGCCCAAGCTCGGCGTCCACGAGGGCTCCGGCACCACGTCCGCGTTCTCCCTGCTCCTGCTGGACGCGGGGGTGGGCGAGGCCGATGTGGCCCAGGCCAAGACCCTGGTGGTCCAGGAGCTGTTCGACCGGACCGTCGTCGCCGGCGAGGACCCGGAATCGGTCCCCGTCGCCGAGGTGGTCTCCCTCGTCGCCGCGCACTTCCGGGAGCTGCGGTCGTGAGCGCGGCGGACACGAGCCCGTACGGCGGCTTCGCGGGCAAGCGGCTGGCCCTGGTGGAGTCCATGCTCCACGCCGCCTTCTACGACGGCATCCAGGCGGCCCGCGCCCACGGCGCCGAGATCTGGCTGCTGCTCCAGGGCGAGGACTGGTACACCGGCGGCCGCCCGTTCTCCGAGCACCCGCTGTCGGACGTGGACCGGGTGCTGCACGTCGACACGCACGACTGGCGGGCCATCGCGGCCGCGCTCAGCGACGGCTCCGGCACCCCGCTGGTCGACGGCGTGATGTCGTTCTCCGACTACCACACCGAGGCCACGGCGCGGGCGGCCGAGCACCTGGGCCTGCCTTCGCAGGGGCTGGAGGCCGTACGGGCGGCCAACCACAAGCACCTGCTGCGCGCCGCCCTCGACGGGGACCCGGCCAACCTGCGCTGGCGCCTGGTCACCGGGGAGGCGGAGCTCGAAGAGGCACTCGCGCACGTGGGGCTGCCCTGCATCGCCAAGCCGCCGTCGGAGGCGATCAGCTACGGGGTGCGCAAGTGCGCCACGGCCGCCGAGGCGGCCGCGGCCTGGCAGGAGCTGTCGGCCGTACGGAAGTCCCTGCGCGGCCAGCCGCGCCCGGGCCACGTCCTGTTCGAGGAGTACGCGAGCGGGTTCGAGGTCTCGGTGGAGTCCATGACGGCGGGCGGGAAGACCCACTTCTTCGGCGCCACCTCCAAGGACCTGCACCGCACCACCCTGCTGGAGGAGGGCCACTCCTTCCCGCTGGCACTGGACGCCGACACCTGGCAGGAGGTCCGCGGCTGCGTGGAGCGCGCCCTGGAGGCGATCGGCTACCGGCAGGGCCCGGCGCACACCGAGGTGATGGTGACCGCGGACGGCCCGCGGATCGTCGAGGTCAACCCGCGGCTGCCCGCGCACATGATCTCCACGATGGTCACCGACGTGTGCGGGACCGATCCGCACCTGGACGCCAAGCTGCTGGCCCTCGGCGCCACCCCGGATCCGGGCCTGCCCGGTGCCGGTCCCGCGGGCGGCGCCGCCGTGCACGTGCTCTTCCCCGAGGAGCCCGGCGAGTTCACCGCCGTCGGCGGTGTCCCGGAGGCCGAGGCCCTCGGAGCCCGCGTACACCTGCACGCCGAACCGGGCGACCGCGTCGCGACCCGCCTCGACAACTCCGCCTCGGTCGGCTTCGTGTACGCGCACGGCGCCGACGCGGCGGCGGCCCTGGCCACGGTCCGCGCCGCGGCCGCCCGCATCCGCATCGACACACGAGAGGAAGGACGCCGATGACCGAGGCCCCGCGGACCGGCAACGGGCGGATCGACTCGCACGTCTCCCCCCGCTACGCCCAGCTGCCCACCTTCATGCGCCTGCCGCTGGACCGGGACCCCAAGGGCAACGACGTCGTCGTCATCGGCGCGCCGTACGACGGCGGCACCAGCTACCGCCCCGGCGCCCGGTTCGGACCGCGGGAGATCCGCGCCGAGTCGGGCCTGATCCACGGCGTCGGCATCGACCGCGGCCCGGGGGTCTTCGACCTGATCAAGTGCGTGGACGCCGGCGACATCGACCTGACGCCGTTCAACCAGCACATCGCGATGGAGACCGCCCAGCGGCACCTGACCGGCCTGCTGAAGGACAACGCGGCGTTCCTGATGCTCGGCGGCGACCACTCGCTGACCCTGGCGGCGCTGCGCGCGGTCCACGAGCAGCACGGCCCGGTGGCCGTGGTCCACCTGGACGCCCACTCGGACACCAACCCGGCGATGATCGGCGGCGAGTTCCACCACGGCACGCCCTTCCGGCACGGCATCGAGGAGGGGCTGATCCGGCCCGAGGCGATGGTCCAGCTCGGCATCCGGGGCCACAACCCCAAGCCGGACAGCCTCGACTACGCACGCGGCCACGGCGTGCGCATCGTGACGGCGGACGAGTTCGCCGAGCTCGGGGCGGCGGGCGCGGCCCGGCTGATCCGGGAGCGGGTCGGCGACCTGCCGGTCTACGTCTCCGTCGACATCGACGTCGTGGACCCGGCCTTCGCCCCCGGCACCGGCACCCCGGCCCCGGGCGGCCCGTCCTCCCGCGAGGTCCTGGCGCTGCTGCGGACGATCGGCGACCTCAACCCGATCGGCTTCGACGTCATGGAGGTCTCGCCGCTCTACGACCACGCCGGGATCACGTCGGTCCTGGCGACCGAGATCGGGGCGGAGCTGCTGTTCCAGTACGCCCGCGCCCACCAGAAGAAGGAGAAGGAGAACAGGACATGACGATCATCGACGTGACCGCACACCGGGAGGCCCTCCTCGACCTGGTGTCGAAGCTCCCCGACGTACCGCGCGCCGACCTGCACCGGTTCCTGCGCGATGCCGGGAAGCTCTCGGCCGAGCTGCCGCGGGAGGTCGCGGACGCGCTGGACGCCTTCGGCCGGGGCGGCAACGAGGACGGCTACCTGGTGCTGCGCGGCCTGCCCGTCGAGGCCGACGAGGACCTTCCGGCCACGCCGGCGAGCACCCCGGCCCCGGTCGGGCGCGGCCGCCTGAACATGGAGGCCTTCCTCGCCCTGTTCGGCCGCCGCCTCGGCCTGCACACCGGCTACGCGGAGCTGCGTTCGGGCACCGTCTACCACGACGTCTACCCCTCGCCGGGCGCCCACCACCTGTCGTCGGAGACCAGCGAGACGCTGCTGGAGTTCCACACGGAGATGGCTTACCACACCCTCCAGCCGAACTACGTGATGCTGGCGTGCTCCCGCGCGGACCACGAGCGCACCGCGAAGACGCTGGTGGGCTCGGTCCGCAAGGCGGTCGGGCTCCTCGACGCGGAGACGGTGGACCGCCTGTACGACAACAAGCAGCCCTGCGAGGTCGACGTCGCCTTCCGCGGCGGCATCGAGGACCCGGGCGCCATCGCGAACGTGAAGCCGCTGTACGGCGACCGCGAGGACCCGCTGCTCGGCTACGACCGCGAGCTGCTGAAGCCGAACGCCGGCGCGGACGCCGAGGCCGTCGCCAGGCTCTCGGACGCACTGGACGAGGTCACCGAGGCCGTCTCCCTGGTCCCCGGCGACGTGCTGATCATCGACAACTTCCGCACCACGCACGCCCGCACCCCCTTCACCCCGCGCTGGGACGGCAAGGACCGCTGGCTGCACCGCGTCTACATCCGCACGGACTCCCACGGCCAGCTCCCCACGGGCGAGGAGCGCGCGGGCGACGTGGTCACCTTCACCCCGCGCCGCTGACGCACCCCGCCCGACCACCGCAACACGAGGAACACAGGGAATCACGTGGACAAGAAAGTCCTGGAAGCACAGCAGTGGGTCAACAAGACCTACGCGGGCAAGGCGGGCTACAACCCGTGCCCGGAGAACGGCCAGACCGGGTGGAGCACCATGCTCTCCCTCACCCGGGCCCTCCAGATCGAACTGGGCATCGCGACCCCGTCGGACAGCTTCGGCCCGACGACCGAGGCGAAGCTCGCAGCCCTCGGCCCGGTCAAGGACGGCTTCGCCAACAGGAACATCATCCAAATAGTCCAGCACGCCCTGTTCTGCAAGGGCTACTGGGGCGGCGAGGGCGGCGTGTTCGGCCTCGCCACCCAGAAGGCCGTCATGCAGATGAAGGACAACATGGGCCTCACGAAGGGCGGGCCCGATGTCGAGCCGAAGTTCTTCAAGGCCCTGCTGACCCTGGACGCGTATGTCGTGGTCTCCAGCGGCACGGACAAGGTCCGCGAGATCCAGCGCTGGCTGAACGGCCGCTACTCCAACCGCTCGTCGTTCAACATCGGCCCTGCCGACGGCATCTACTCGCGTGACGTGCAGAAGTCACTGATGAGGGCGCTCCAGTACGAGTTCGGCGTCTCGGACGATTCGGCGTCGGGCAACTTCGGCCCGACCACCCAGGCCGGCCTGAAGGCCCACCAGGTGGGCAAGGGCGACTCCGGCATCTTCGTACAGCTGTTCTCCGCGGCCTGCGTGTTCAACGACCTCAAGTATGTGGAGAACAAGGAGACGCACTACGCGAAGTTCACGTCTTCGTACGACGACAACCTGCGCAAGGCAGTGGAGCAGTTCCAGAATTTCTCGGCATTCCCCAAGGAGAACAAGGACGGCCGGGCCAACTACGACACGTGGTGCCAGCTTCTGGTGTCCATGGGCAACCCCGACCGCCCGGTGACTGCCTGCGACACCCGCTTCACCATCACCGCCTCGCGGGCGAAGGCCCTCAAGGCCGCCGGCTTCGACGTCGTCGGGCGCTACCTGGACGAGGAGGTGCTCGACCCCAAGTACGACCTGAACAAGGAGATCATGCCGGGCGAGTTGGAGGACATCTTCAACGGCAACATGCGCGTCTTCCCGATTTCCCAGTACCACGCCCGCAAGCTGGAGCACTTCACCTACGCCGAGGGCTACCGTCACGCCCTGAAGGCCCACGACCGGGCGGCGAACGTCTACAAGTTCAACCGCGGCACCGTCATCTACTTCGCCGTCGACTACGACGCCACGGATCCGGAGATCACCTCCAACATCATCCCGTACTTCAACGGCGTTCAAGCAGCTCTGAGCCAGCAGGGCAAGCGCTTCAACGCCGGTGTCTACGGGTCGCGCAACGTGTGCCAGCGTGTCAGTGACGAGGCCTACGCCCTGCATTCCTTCGTGTCCGGGATGTCGTGGGGCTTCTCCGGGAACCTCGGATTCGCCATGCCGTCGAACTGGTCCTACACCCAGATCAAGGAGTTCAAGTTCACTGCGAACGGCGACACCTTCGATCTCGACCGCAACGTGATGCGCGGAACCGACCCCGGTGTCGGCAAGGACGGCGTGGGCACCACCGATTCCCCCGTCGACGCAGTCCTCAAGTACATCGACGACCTGTACGCGGCGGCCGTGAAGTACGGAAACGGAAATCCGAACGAGCTGGTCTGCGAGTACCTCCGGCACCCCCAGTACGACGGCCTCGACACGGGTTGGCAGACGCTGCTCTACAGCGCGGACAAGGACTGGCTCAAGTACGCCGACGCCAATGTGGGCAGGCGGGCCCCCAGCTTCACCGATCCGTCGTACGGCGTGTCCATCAACCTGAACCACCTCTTCGCCGCCGCCAACACCGTCATCACCAAGGGATCCAACTCGGGCAAGTCCGCCAACCGCGGCGACTTCGCCGGCTGGGGCGGCGACCTGTGCACCTTCTACGTCGACTGGCGTCTCGCCGCCGACTCGTACGCCTCCGGATACCTCTTCTGCCAGGACCGCCTGGCAAAGATCACGGTGCCGTCCTCGTTCAACTTCGGCGACCTCGTCGAGGACGTCGACGGCTACTTGCTCGGAACCGCGGCCGGCATCAAGGACAAGCCCATCAACCAGCTGTTCCGCGCCCACTACGCCCCCACCGGCAAGTCCGGCCACCTGCGCCGCTTCAAGGACTTCTATGCACAGCGCTTCAACAGCAGCATGGACGTCGTGAAGGGCGCTGCCTACGCGATGCTGGAAGGCGAATTGGAAACGGTCCTCATGGGGCTGCGCGCGGCCGTCTTCATCAAGTTCGGCAAGGGAATCCTGTCCCCTGCCGGCCTGCCGGACGACAAGCTGGCCCCCTTCGTATCCGGATTCGCTGATACGTTCCAGAAAATCCTGGGCCAGGAGAACGCTTAGGCGTCGGGGCCCGGATCGACAGCAGACAACAGGAGAACACGACGTGGTTCTGATGGTATGGCGCGAATTCCGGACACGCCGTTGGCTCAGGCCCGGTTGGTGGTTCCTCCTCTCCATCGCAGGCACGATCCTCACGGCTGTCGCCTATGTGGCGGGTGCCTTCGCCGGATGGGGGGCGATGGACATAGCCAGGGCCTGCGGCGAGGAGGACTACGACGAGGCATACGCCTCCCTGCATCAGGACGATGCGCTGTTCCCTTTGCACACCATGTGCAACGCGACCCATGACCTCGTCCCCTCATGGGTCAACCCCACCGTCGCAGGCCTCGCCGCGCTGACCGCGCTCTGCGTCGTCATGACCGCGGCCACCGGCGCGGCCCGCATCACGCACACACTTTCCGCCCGGCGCGACCGGACCGAGCAACCGAAACAGAGGGAACACAACACATGAGCAACCCGGTACGAAGCGACCTGTCGCGCCGCCGCTTCTTCGGCACCGCGGCCGGCGTCGCCGGCGGGGCCGTCCTGTGGGGGTTGGCATCCTCCGGCACGGCGGTGGCAGCTCCCAAGCCGAACGGGACGAGGGCTTCCGACTGGAAGGGCGACAAGACCGCCAACGGCTGGCCGGTGGCCAAGTCGGTCCCCACCCACCTGATCGAGGGCAGCCCGGTCTCCGTCCCCGTCCTGGACGGCGACGTGGCCACGATCCTGCTGCACGTGGCCCGGCGCTTCCACTACGAGGTGGACTCCCTGCGCCAGGGCGAGGTCACCGGCCACACCGGCGACCGCAAGGTGGCCCAGCCGTACGAGTCGAACCACCTCTCCGGCACGGCGATCGCCATCCGCCCCCAGGCCTACCCGACGGGCGCCCAGGGCGGCCTGTACCCGCACGAGCTGGTCATCGTCCGCGACATCCTCACGGAACTCGACGGCACGGTGGCCTGGGGCGGCGACGAGAAGACGGCCAAGGAGTCGCACTTCCACATCGCCCTGAAGCCCGGTCACCCCAAGATCAAGAACGTGGCCCGCAAGATCCGCGAGTGGAACGAGGCCCCCGGCAAGGGCGCCGGCACGGTGGACGCCTTCGAACCGTCCCGCCGCCAGGCGGCGAAGGCGTTCACCCGCTAGAACTCCACAGCTCACCGCAGACAGGCCAGGGGCCCGACCGCACAAGCGGTCGGGCCCCTGGCCCCTTCGCACCCCGGATCAGCCGAACAGCAGCGGCGAACCGGTGAGCTGCTTGGTGATGACGCCCTTGCCGTCACCCTCGACGTCGTACGACACGCTGGCGTCCGAGGACCACCACATGTTCTTGTCGTACGTCGCGGACGGCGCGAGGCACTTGTTCTCCTTCTCCAGCGCCGACCAGCCCAGGTTGTCGTTCACCATCTTGGTCAGGTCGCAGGTGGTCGTGGACACGACCGTGTCGTTGCCGCCCCACTCCCGCTTCTCCAGCCGCGTCGTGACCTTGAACGAGGTGAACCGCTTGCCCTGGTCCTCGGCCACGTCCACCATCATCTGCCAGGTGGTCCAGGTCCAGGCCGACACCTTCCCGTTGGACACGTCGGCACAGTTCATGAACGAGTACAGCGATTCCGGCTTCTTGCCCGGAAAGGTCACGTCCACGGACCCGGAGCTCTCACCGCACGAGCCGACCGCGGCGGCCGGCGAGGCGAAGGCGATGCCGCCGGCCAGCATGCTGCCGGTCACAGCGAAGGTGGCGAGGTACTTCTTCATCTTCAAGGGGTCGTTCTCCTGCTCGAAACGAAAGGCTGGTCCAGCCGAGGGAAAGGGCGGTCCGCCGGTCTACTTCACGACGTCGCGCTGGTGCTTGCCGGTGACCTTGCCGTCCTTGAAGGAGAACCAGGCCTGCGGGGCGAGGAAGCCGCTGCCCTTGCCGGTCCAGCACGTCAGCGTGGAGGTGGCACCGGCGGTGGACGGGAAGGCGGGCTGGGCCAGGTCGGTCACCACGCACGAGTTGGTACCGACCGTCTTGCGCACCTGCTCCTCGGTCATCCCCACAGCGACCTTGTTGTACTGGGCGGCGGTCATGGTCGGGGCCGTGGGCAGGCTCATCCGGTAGAAGGACTTCATGTAGAGCTTGCCGTCGGCGTTGAAGGTGAGGTGGGCGTACGGCGCGAACTCCTCGATACCGGTCGCCCAACAGGTGAAGGTGGGCACCGTCGACTCCGCGGTCGCCGGCTTGTTGTCGACCGCGCAGGCGGTGGGCCCGACGATGTCCAGCACCTCCTGCCGGCTCATCCCGAACCGGACCCGGTCCCACTTCTCCTTGTCCATCCCGGAGAACCCGGCCGCACCCGACGCCCCGGCCGCCCCCACCACGAACCCGACGGCCACCCCGGCCACCACGACGGCCTTCTTGATCCCTACCACGCGCAAACTCCTCACGACACGACGAAGCCCCCGCCCCTACGGCGAGAACCCGGCCATCGTGACAACGCCCCCTCTCCCCCGGATCTCCACCTGCTCTGCCACCCCACAGCACACGAAAGCCGCCTCCCCCTCCGGTACGGCGGGCGGGCGTCATGGCCAGGCTGCCTGACCACCGCCCGCACGGTCGTCAGGCCAGGTCGGACAGCAGTACGTCGAGGACTGTCTCCTCCTCGATGCGGACGCCCAGTTCCTCAAGCGCGTCGGGCAGACCTGGATCCCAAGGGGCTTCGGCCGGTCGTCCGGTGAGGGGTGGGCCGCCCCGACGGGTGAGGGCCGCGGCACGGTAGTCAGCCGTCGTATAACGCCAGGGCAGCCACGGGACGCGGCGCAGCAGCGCGGAGGCGATGCGCAAGCCTCCCCAGTCGAAGTCGCCGTGGTAGTGCAACGTGGTTCCGTCTTGGTGCAGCTGCCGCAGGAGAGTGACGGCCGCCACCGAAGGCTGTCCCTGGAGGCAGATCAACGGGGCGGAGTCGGCGCCGTGGACATCGGCTGCCGCCGCCAGCACGGTCGGGTTCTCGCAGATCCGGATCCATGGGGCGGAGACGCCGGGAGGGTTGCGGATGAGCTGCCGCAGGGTCAGAACGCATGGTTCGCCCACGTCGGCCGCCCAGTCCAGGACGGGGGTACCGCGCAGGTTCAGAGTGAGGACGGTCGAGGACAACTCGTCGCGCAGCAACCCGGCCGATGCCCAGGCCTCCCGGCGCCATTCGGCGCCCGCGCCATCGGGGAAACCCGTCAGTGCTCTTACTGCTGCCAGGGTGACGGTGGCAAGCGGGGTGTCGTCGTCGAGAGCATGGGCAGCGCCCAAGACCCTTGCCGCGAAGGCGGGGAGCGAGACGGGCGGGTCGACGGGGAGGCCGCGCAGTACGGTGGCGACCTGGCCGAGGAGGGTCTGCGCGGCGTCCGGTGTGCCCACGAGGCGTCGCAACAGACCGTCACCCCGCATACGAACGGTCCACTGGGCGAGGGCCGGGATCTCGTCCACGAGGGCGTCCAGTGGGAGGTACGCCTCCTGCCAGGCCCTCGCATCGGCTTCCTTCGCTCTGTCGAGTGGAACGACCGGCCCGGTGAGGGCCGTGACGGCGGCGGCAAGCCCGTCCGGACTCACGCCGGAACGGCGCAGCAGGGCGTCCACGTCGTCGAGCCGGACGGTCAGGGATCGGCCACTGCCCGGCGAGCGGCCGAGCAGCCGTTCGGCTGCTGCCCGCTGTTCCTCGGTCGGGGCGCTGAGGGAGACCGGGCCCGTGAGCGGCTGCTCGCGCTCCAGGCGCCGACGCACCCGGTCGACCAGCCAGCTCGTGCTGGGGTCGCCCAGCAGGCGACGCAGGCGGGCGCTGTCGACGGATACGCCGTCGGGCCTCAGGTCCACAATGGCTCCGGTCCGGCCGCCTCCACATGCCTGCCCGCAGGCACGTCCGGCAGCCGCACCGGGTCCTCACGGCGCAGCCGCCTCGTACCGTCCCATTCCCAGCGGGTGACGAGTACCGCCGCCACCTCGTCGATCCGCGACAGCTGGGCGATGGCGACACCGGGCACTTGCGGGTAGCAGGCCCACTCGCGTTCGCTGGTCATCACCACGTCCAGGTCGAACGCGTGCAGCAGCCCCAGGCACTTGGCACGCGAATCGTCGTCCACACCGGCGAACGCCTCGTCGAGGGTGACCAGGCGCGGAGCGTACGGACTGGCCGCGCTGGCGTAGTGCGAGGAAGCCGCGGCGAACAGCGGCACGGATACCGCCAGGACCCGCTCACCGCCCGATGCCGGGCCGGTGGCCGGGACCCAGCGGCCGTGCTGGTGCCGCTCGACCCCGAACTCGTGCCAGGCCCGGTAGTCGAGCGCGGCGGTGAGGTGCTCGAGCCAGCTGCCGGAGGTGTCGTCCGTCTGCTGCCTGGCGATCTGCGTCTGCAGGAACTCGCCCACCGCAGTCCGGTCCTCCGAGGTCCAGGCATCGGCGGACTGGCGCAAGCGCTCGCGGGCCGGAAGGAGCCCGGCTGGGGCTCTGCGGGAAGCCCGCCAGACGAGCCGCAGCTTCATGCCCGTGGAGGTGGGGCGGTCCTCCAGTTCGGCGTTCATGTCGCGCACCTGCCGTTCGGCGGCCCCGATGAGTTCCTGGAGTGTGCCCGCCACCTCGGTGATCAGGTGGGTTTCGAGGATCTCCCGTTCGTGGGACGACAGGATGCGGGTGAGTTCGCCTACCTCTGTGCCGAGCGCCTCGGCCAGTTCCGGTACGGCGCGTTCCCTGCCCTGGTAGACGATGTCGACGACCATGCCGTCCTCGACCATGCGGGCCGAGGCACTGTGCCCGTGCCTGGAGAGGGTGTCCTGCAGGGTCTTGAGTTCCTCGCTCAGCCGCCGCTGTACGCGTTCCCAGGCCGCGTCCGAGTCGTCGACCGCGCCCAGGCCCGACTCGATCGCGCGGGCGAGCACGATCGCCGGGGTGGCCGCCCACGGACCGTCGCCCGGGGCCGGCACGGGGAGCTCCGGCAGGGCGACCGTGATCAGGCCGGTGGTGGTGAACCGCTGAAGCCCCGTGATCGCTTCCGCACGTGCCTCGGACGCGTTCTCAAGGCCCTTCTCCAGCTGCTCGATGCGGCCTTCCGCCCTGCTCGCGTCCCGGTCCGCCTCGGCGCGGTGCTTTCGGGTGAGCCGCTGGTCCGCGTCACAGACGCGCAGAGCCTCGGCCGTCTCGATGAGTCGCCGTTCGAGTTCGGCGACGGCGGCGCCGACGGTGGAGCGCAGCGTGGTGTGGCGCTCGTCCGCCGCGGCTGCCTCACGCCCGGCCTCCTCGGCGCGCAGCGCGAGTTCGGCGGTCCGCTCCTGCGCCTGTCCGGCTTCGGCCCGTTCCTCCTCTGCCTGGCGGGCCGCCTCTCCGCGTTCGCGCAGGGTCGGCCACAGGGCGGCCAGGGCTACGGCGAGGGAACCATGGGCCCTGCGTACTTCCGCAAGACCGGCCCGGCTGTCGGGCAGCCCCAGTTCGGCGGCGGTCCCGGTGAGTTCGGTGGCGGCTGCTTCGGCCCGCTCGGCCGCCTCCATGAGGTCCGCGGCCCGCTCCTCACAACGCACGCGGGTCCGACGCACCGAATCGACGGAAGCGGCCACTTGGGCGTGCGCCCGGGCGAGGGGGCTCTCGTCGGGCACACGGGACAGCTCGGCGTCGACGGTACGGCGCCGCGCGGCCACGTTCTCGGACAGCGCCCCGGCCTCGTCGGACTCCTGCCGGAGCAGCTCGAGTTCACCCCGCAGGACGGCGATGCGAGCCCTCCGTGCAGCCTCTCGTGCTCCCTCACCGACGTACTCGGCAGCTGGTTTGGCCCAGCGGCCCGTGAGCGTGCCGACGCGGAAGGACCCGTCCGGCCCCGTCCAGGTGCCGGCTCCGCTGTCTCCTCCCGCGCCGATGGCGTCGAGCAGCCGTGCCACCGTGGCCTCGCCCACCGTCGCCGCACGGGCGTCGCCGGCGTCCACCGCCGGACGCAGCAGTGCGCCGAGCGAGGTTCCGGGCACCGGGCCGGTCGTCGGGGAGAGGAGTACGTCGTGCCCCTCTGCGGTGAGGGCCGAGCCGTCGGGAAGCACCCAGGCGTCGAGCAGCCCGGAGGCTTCGAGTGCGGCCTCCAGTCCGGCGCGCTCCTGGCCCGTGAGCTCCTCACGGAAGTCCACCAGCCGCCACAGCGGTGCGCCGGGCAGCTGGTCACGCAGGCCCGGGGTGCGGGTGGGCGGGGGCTGGGGCCCGCGTCGGCCGCCCGCCTCCAAACCGGTCAGTTCCTGCTGGACCCGGGTCGTGCGCGCCGCCAGCTCCGCTGTCCGGCGTGCCGCTTCGGCAGCCTGATCGGCCAGTAGCGCCGCTGTCGCGCCGTGGGCCCGTACCGCGCTCGTACGAGCCGGGTAGGGCCCGTCGAGGTGCCCCGTCCACTCCTGGAGTTCGTCGAGCAGGCCGGTCAGGTCGGGGTAAGCCAGCTCGGTGCAGGCGCGGGCGTGTTCCCGTACGTCGTCCAGCAGGGCCTGTCCTGCCCGTACGACGGCTTCCTCCGCCAGGCCGTACGCCGCGGTGCTCTGGTCGAGATCGGCGTTCGCCTCGTCGAGGCGGACCGATGCCCGGCGCCGGCTCTCGGCGGCACGCTCGGCCCTTTCCGCGAGCTCCTCCGCGTGGTCGAGCGCACGTTGCCCGCGGGCCGCCGCCTCCTCGGTCACCCGCCGCAGCTCGGACTCGGACGGTCCGTCGTCCTCGGGAAGTTCGACGCGTGCGGCAGCCGCCGCCTCCCGCGCCTGAGCGAAGGTGCTCCTGACCAGCCGGTCGGCGGACAGCAGCCGGTTCTCGGCGGCCCCGAGCCGCCCGAGGGCCCGGGTGTGCAGGCCTGCGGCCTGGTCCCGGTCGTCCCGGGCACGGCTCAGGGCGTGAGCCGTCCGTTCCACTGCTTTGGCCGCCTGCTCCAGCTCCCGGGCGCTGCGCATCTCGGGGCCCTCACGCAAGGCCGCGTCCTGGGCCCGCAAACGGGCATCGGTCTCCTCCAGGACCGAGATCCGTTCGTCGGCGGCCGCCCTGGCTTCCTCCGCACGGGTCTGTTGGCCCTGAGCCTCGGTGAGGTCTCGCTGCAAGTGCTCGTAGCGGGAGTGCTCCACGCGCGGGAGACGCGCGCGTCGGCGGGTGGCGATGCGGGCGTAGCGCCGGTAGTGGTCCAGGAAGGCGGTGGCGGCCCGTTCGGCGGCGGAGGCCGCGGCCAGTTCCTCCTTCTCCTCGTCCAGGGACCGGAAGGCCTCGGCCACGTCGGCGATGACCGCCTGGTCCATGGGCGGCAGCGCCTCCGTGAGGGCGCGGGACAGAGCTGCCTCGTTGGGGCGCTTGGACAGCTGCGGCTGGCGCAGCTGGATGAGCAGATCCACCAGTGCGCCGTACCGCTGCTCGCCGAGTCCGAAGAGCGCCTCGTCGACGGCTCTGCGGTAGGTCTTCGCCTGGTCGTAGACCAGGCCGTGTCCGGCGACGGCCTCGGCGAGCCGGTCCCGGGACAGAGCCGTGCCGGTGGCGTCGAGCAGGCTGAGTGACGTCTCGGCGGCGGCAGCGGCCTCCTGGCCGTGGTCGACCCGCTGGGTGGTGAGTGCGTACCAATGGCGTGCGATGCCCCGCCCGCTGACCGCCTTGAGTCCGCACAGCAGCGTGCGGAAGAGCTGCTCGCCGGTGGTCTCGTCCCGCCTGCCGAACTCGATCCAGGTGTAGCCGAGCCGCTCGGAGTGCGGGTGCTCGCCGCCGAGCAGGAGGTTCCACTCCATCCGCTTGCCCGGGTCGCCGTCGGGTTCGACGCGGCGCGAGCTGAGGTCCCCGTCGAGCAGGAAGGGCAGGGTCAGGGCGAGCACCTTGGACTTGCCGGTGCCGTTGTTCCCGCGCAGGAGCAGCCGGCCGTCCCGGAAGTGGAACTCCTCGACGTCGTAGTGGAAGAGGTCGACGAGGCCGATGCGCAGCGGCTGCCAACGGGGGCGCAGGGGGGCGGGGAGGCGGGTCACGGCTTGCTGGCCTTTCGCTGCGCGGGCATACGTGCGGTACCTGGTTCGAGCACGACGGTCTCGCCGACCGCGTACCGGGCCAGGGCCGGCCGTGGGGCCACGCCCTTGGCTGTACGGGATACCAGCCCGAGGGCGGCGAGCCGGACGACGGCCTGTTCGACGAGTTCGGCCTCCATGCCGGGCTCCCGTGCGGACTTGGCCCAGAATCCGCCGTGCTCTGCGGCGAGTTCGCGGACCCTGAGTGCCAGCTGCTCGGTGGCGACGGGACCGCCCGCCGCGGCCAGGTGCTCGGCGAGCAGCAGCGTGACGTGACCATGGGTGCCCTGTTCGGGCATCCGGACGTCGGTGAGGTCGTCGTCGGGGTCGACCATCGCGATGCCCTCGGCGCGCACCTCGGGAACCAGTCCGGTCAGCTCGGTGATGCGGGCGGTGAGGAAGCCACGCTGCCGGGTGAGATAGCCGAGCTCGACGTCGGTCAGGTCGTCGTAATAGAGCACGGGGTCGTCCAGGAGCCTGCGGGTCAGTGACCGTCGCATCGCGCGGAAGCGCAGTTCGTCGCTGTCCAGAGCGGTTTCGGACACGAGTTCGGCCAGCCGGTCCCCGAGAGCCGGCGCGTGCACGGTGGAGGGGCCGCGGCGCGCGGCGAGCAGCCCGGCCAGCACGCGCCGTTCCACGTCGTACAGGACGTCGCCCGCTCCGCTGACGTACGCGTCCTCGTCGCCGGCCACCCGCCGCAGCACTCCGAGGCCGAGCAGGAGCCGTACGACGGCGGCGAGGTCGAGGCGCTCGTCCCGGCGGTCCAGGGTGAACTGGATGCCCGCTCGGACGAGGTGGGGGTCGGCGGCGTCGAGGACGACCTGGTCGGCGAGGCGGCCGAGCGCGATCTGCGCCTCACCGCGTTCCAGGGCGGCGAGCGCGAGACAGAGCAGGACGTAGCGGCGCCGCGTGAACGGGGCTGCCGCGCGGGTCACCTCGCGTGCGGGGTGCGTGGGGTCGGCGAGGACGCCGGGTATCTTCCGCAGGCGAGCCGCCTCGGCATCCGTCTGAAGTGCCCACCCGGTATTGCGGTCGAACCATTCGCGCAGCTCGGAGGTGTGTCGGCGGACGAGGCGGAACTCGTCGGCATACCGGCCGTGGGCCAGCAGGAGAGGCTGTTTGAGCAGGGCCCGGGCCGCCTTGCGGAGGTCGGCGGCGTGCTGGCCGTCGAGCACCTCGGCGAGCGGAGTGCTGGTCATCGGTCGCCGGCTCCGTCCGTCAGGTCGATGATCTCGATGAGGTGGTCGGGACCGCGGAAGACGCCGCCGGGCGTCCGGATCTCCGCGGTTCCGCCATCGGCGAGCGCGCTGAGCCGGATCTCCATGGAGCCGTCGTTGCTGGTGGCCGCGGTGTGGCGCATGCCGGGCCGCCAGGTGGCCAGCGCGTCGCCGAGCAGTTGCAGGAAGAGCCCGAAGGAGGCGGGATCGAGTTCACCGATTCCGGTGAGCCGGGTGATTCCGCCGGTGACGAGCCGGGCGCGCGCCGCCGCGGTTTCGGCGGCCTGCTTGGCGGCCACCTCGGCGAGTCCGCGACGTCGCTCCTCCCGATCCTCGACCTTGCGGGGTTTGCCGCGCCGCTCGTAGCTGCCGGTGCGCCGCAGCTGGGGGCTGATCCGCAGCGGCTCGGCCTCGGCCCACGGGGTGGACGCGGGCACGGGCCGCGCCGCACGGGTGGCCAGCGTCTCGGCGTCGACGGTGAGGTGCCGGGCGGGGTAGAGCCCGAAGGCGGTGCGCCACAGCCGGTGGCGGGCGTCGTCATCGGGAGCCTCGGCGAACCAGCGGGCGAGGGTGCGGAAGTCGGCGGACCGGTCGGAGCGGCCGGCCCTGCGCTCGTTCAGCGACCGTACGACGGCCAGGAGCTGGGGAATCGCCCCGAGGGCCCGGCCGCGCAGCAGCCTGGCCTGCGACTCGCGCCCGTCCCGGCTGATGAACCACGCCGCGAGGCCCGCCCAGCGCCCGGACCAGCGCTGGTACGCCTCCCACTCGGCGTTCTCCGTCTCCTCCGGCGAGGCGTCGGCCGCTTCCCGAGCTGCGGCGGCCCGCAGCAGCAGCTCGATCCTCCCGGCGTCTTCCAGCTCCAGGATCAGGCGGGCGATGCGCCCGCCGAGGGTGATCAGGTCCTGGATGAACCGCTCCAGGTACTGGATGAGCCGGTCCTTGTAGGCGAGGAAGACCTCCTCTTCGACGTCGTGGAGGTCGATGGTCCGCTGCAGGGATCCCATGAAGGCACGGGCGTTGTCGGCGAGCGCGGCGAACCGGCTCGCCAGCGCGTCAAGCGCCAGATGTGTTTTGGCCTGATCCGGCTGTTCCTCGGCTGCCAGGACGAGGAGGGCCCGCAACTGGGTCACGATGTCGTGCAGGGCGACGGCCTGCAGCGCGCCGCGCCGCCCGAGCGCCTCGTCGTAAGCGCCCAGCGCCTCCTCGGCCGCTTCCCCGGCCCGGGTGAGCTGATAGATGTACCGCTTCCGGTAGAAGTCCTCGACGGCGGTGACCCGCGCGGTGTCGGGATCGGCGCGCAGATTCCCCCAGCCGACGAGGCTGTCCAGCGCCTTCACCACGGCATCGAGCTCACCAGGCCGCACCTCGGCCGGCAGGGCGGCGTGCACGTCCTCCGGCCGCAGATGAACGGCGAACCGCTCCTTGGCGACGACGAACGCCCGCATCACCTGCCGGTAGAGGCCGGTGTTCTGCACAGTGAGGTGGGCAAAGGGGCTATAGCCGTCGGGGCGAGGTCCTGGGCCGGTGTTCGTGACGCTCATCGCGGCCATTGTCCCGCAGGGGACGGACGGACGACAGGGACGAATGAACTTGGCTGATTCGCACCGCGGTACACAGTCGCACGGGCCGGCGAATGGAGCCTCTGGGAGACCGAGGGCGGGACCAACCTCTCAGAACCCCGCGAACAGCCCCGGCAAGGCTCAGCCCCCCTTCGAAAGGGTCTCGTAGGAGAAGGTGCACCGGCCCCTCCCGTCGGCCACCGGTAGAAGGCGTACCTGCTCGGCCGGCACCTGGACCGCCTCGCCCGCCGGCTCGTCCCACAGCGAGACGGTCCCCGCAGCCTCGCCGAAGGAGACGTACGGGCGGCCAGGGTTCAGCACACCGCCCCAGGTGCTGAGCTTCGCCGCGGGGACCGTCGGCTCCACGCACGCCCATTCCGGCTCCACCCCGAAATAGGAGGGCAGCTCCACCTGCCGGACCGCCGCCACACGGAGGCCCTTCACCGCATCACCCGCCGAGTCCACCACCCGCAGCAGGCACAGGGCCACCACAGCCGCCTGGGCGACGACGTACAGCAGGACGTTGAGCCGCTCGACGGGGCTGACGAACGGCGCGTGTACGTGTTTCGCGATGCCCCACAAGGCTGGTACGAACAGGGCGAAGCTGAACAGGCTCAGCAGTTTCACCGCTGAGGTGGCCTGCCAGATTGCGGGCACGTCAAGGTCCTCGGGCGTCAGGCCGAGGCTGTCCGCGTACAGCGCGTGCAACACCGATCCGGACGACACCACGGCGGACGCCACGACAGCGAAGGCAAGGGGCGCCACGCAGGTGACCCAGTCGGTCCATGTCCATTGGCGGACCAGAAGCCGGATCCCCCAGGCCGTCGTCAGCACGGCGAAGAGCGTCAGCATCTGTATCGGGGTCCAGCCCCGGCCGTCCCCCATGTCCGCGCCGAGGGCCACGGCGAGAAGGAACGCCGCCACCGCACTCCACAGCACGAGGCTCAACGCGCGGCCTCCGGACGCGAACATCTCGCGTGCCAGCCGGGCTCCCGCCAGGAAGCACACCACCGCAGCGCCCGCCCAGATCCACGTCCGTACCCCACCCGCCTGCCGGGCGACCACCGCACAGAAGACCGTGATCAGCAGCCAGGTCAACAGACGGTTCGACCTGCGGCGAAGGTCCTCCGCGCGGCGCGGCACGATGTGGCCGCGTTCCCGGCCGGAAGGCGACCGTACGTCGGTGACAGGTTCGGGGGCGGAACGACTCGGCCGGTCCATACGGGAGAGCCGGCGGGCTTCCGACGCCGTGCCCGTGACCGCCGTGCCGGTGTCGTGGTGGCCGCGCCTCTCCGTGAAGCGCACGCCCGCGAGCACGGCCGCGCGGCGCAGCCTCACCAGCGCCGTCCGCTGACCCGGTACGGGCACACGCGCCGGCCGGTGCACCACCGTGTGCGCCTGCCAGGTGGTCAGCTGCTCCCGGTCCCGGTCCATCGGCTCACACCGCCGGGCGTACATCTCCAGCCCGGTCATCCGCGCCAGGCGTTCCACACGCCAGGCCGCGGCCAGTCCGGTGCGCCGGTTGCGAGCTCCGAAGAACCGCACCTCGACGGAGTAGAGCCGGGCTGAGGTATCCGCCCTCAGCACCCCGGCAGACGCTCCCTCACCTCGGGCGAACGAGGCAGCGACAGGCCAGTCCTGCCCTTCGAACTCCCGCTCCGCCCGGTTCCAGTCACGCTGCCCGCCCCGTACTTCGATCAGGACGAGCACGCATTGGTCGTAACGCTTCCTCCGCATCCGTCCCCCTGTCACCAGCCTCTGAACGGACAGCGGCCTACGATGTGACGGTCACGCGGGAAGGATTCACTCCTACGAGGGAACGGACGCGAAGACATGTCACCGGAGGACAGCAGCAGCAAGCGCCTGCCGGAGGACGTACCCCGCAGCTCACGGTGAGCGATCCGAAGCACAGGAAGGGGCCGGTGCTGATCGCCGCCGCGGTCACGGGAGCCAGCGCGCCGCCTGCTCCGGGGTGACATGGGCCGCGTCGACCCACCAGTGCCCGTTCGCCTTGTCCCACTGAGCCTTGAGGAGGCGCTTCGCCTCGTCCTTCTGCGCGTAGGGAACATCGAGGTACAGGCGGCCATCGCGCACCAGTCCCGGATACACCTTCTCCGCCGGGTTGGCCGGCTCGGCCTTCCGGGCCGGCACTTCGGGTGCCGCCGCGACGGTCTCCGTCGGCCGCCACGGTGCCCGCGCCGGGCGCTCCATGCGGGTCTGCTCCATCAGGCGGCGTACCCGGTCGCACGAGGCCGGATCGGTGTAGCGCATCATCAGGTCGGTCGGGCCGATGTTCGCGAGCAGGTTCTTCGAGCCGTGCCAGAGCACGGAGCCGTCGATGATGACGACCTTCTCGTGCATGCGTTCACGGAACTCGACCTGGCAGCCTGCCGCCTCCAACAGGCTCACCAGATCCCGGTGCCGGGCCACCCGGGAGGGTTCCTGCTGCTCCTCCGGCGCACGGGTGAAGACCGTGACCCGGAGTCCCGCCGCCGTCCGCGTGCCGAGCATCTGGGCCCAACGGCGGACCGGGGCCGGGTCCATGAAGGCCGAGTAGAGCTCGATGCTGCGCTCGGCCCGCTCCACGTCCCACGCCACCGCGCTCAGCACCTCGCTGTGCTCGAAGAAGGCGGGACGGGCCAGCTCCTCCTCGGACAGGGTGGCCAGCTGCTCCGCGTCCCTGACCGGGATGAGCTGGTCCGCGGAGATGGTCTGCGCGTGCTCCTCCAGGTGACCGAGCATCTTCAGCGCCTCGCTGTGCGGGGCGAGGTGCTTGCGCAGGAAGGCCACGTCCGCCACGACGACGAGGTGGTCCTGCGCCCGGCTGAGGGCGACGTTGAGGAGTCGGCAGGTCTGAGAGGACAGGCCCGTCCCGCTGTAGAAGAAGCCGGGGTCCCGGCCGGCGCCCGCCACCGTGTCGAGGACCACGACCGGGCGCTGACTGCCCTGGAACCGGTGGACGGTGTCGACCAGGCCGTCGTAGTCCTCCCCGAACCGCTGGGCCAGGCTGCTCTTAAGGGTCTTGACCTGTTCCCGGTAGGGGGAGATGACGGCAAGCCTGTCAGTGGCCCGTTCCCCCTCGGGGACGTCCTGCCACTTGCGGCCGGGCAGGACTCCTTCGTACTGGAGTCCCCGGACGAGCTCGTGCACCACGGCGGCGTGGACGGCGTTCGTCATGTGCGGTTTGCGACCACCGCCGGAGATCCGGCGCCCGGAAGTGTCGATCAGGATCACCGGCGAGTCGATGAGCGGGGCGAAGGGCAGGCGGCTGGTGTCGCCCCGCCCGGTCTTGAGCGGCGCGTCCGGGTACGCCACCTCGTTGACGAGCGCGCAGATGGGTGCGCGCATGCGGTACTGCGTGTCCAGGGCCACCAGGCGAGGATCTTGGCGTACCCGCCCGGCGGAGTCGACCAGACCTGCGGCGTGGAAGGCGTCACGCGCCGCCCAGTCGCGGGAGTGGGCGCGCTCCTGCTCGCTCGCTTCCCGGTCCCCGTCGCCCTTGGTCACAGCGGGCAGCTGGCGGAAATCACCTGCGGCGATCACCCTCTTGCGGGCCAGGCCGGCGGCGAACCAGGCCGAGGGCAGGTTGACCATCCCCGCCTCGTCGATCACCACGACGTCCGCGTCGTCCAGGAGCCTGCGCGACTGAACGGCCTTCGCCACGGTCGCTCCCAGCACCCGGCAGCGCGACCGGACCTCGTCCTGGATGCGCTTGCGTTTGAGTGCGAGTGCGTCGAGCAGCTGCTGGAGGGAACCGGCGGAGTCGGCGACGGTCGCCCTGGGCGGGATTCCCATGAGGGCGGCTCGGGCCGCCGGGAGGGCTCGGCGGGCTCCGTCGGCGTTCCGCTCGCTCGCCGCATGACGGCGGGCCGCGTCCGCGCCGGCCGCCTTGGCCTGCGCCACATCGTCCGTCTCCCGCTTCAGGGCGGCCCGGAGGTCGCGAAGTTTCGCCTCCTTGCGCTCCGCCAGGATGCCCTTCGGCTCCCCCACCTTGTCGATCTTCAAGCGCAGCTGTGCGGCCAGAGCCTCCGCGGCCAGCACCGTCCGGGCCGCCGTAGCCTGGTCCCGCCCCGCTGCGGCCGTTGCCGCCGTGGCGGTGGCGAGGTCCGACTCCAGTTCCAGGACGCGGTCGTAAAGTGCCAGCGCCGCCCGCGCACCCTTGAGCTGGTCGGCCGCCACGGTGATCTGTCGGTCGATGCTCTCCACGAGCACGGCGGCGATCCGGTCCGGATCGACCTGGTCTCCGTAGCGGCTGCGCAACGAGGGCAGCGTGATGGTCCCGGCCCGCTGGACGATCCCCTCGGCGAATCCCGCCTCCTGCTCCAACAGGGAACAGATCCGCTCAAGTGCCTGGTCGACCGCAACCTTCGTAGGAGCCAGGAAGAGGACCTTGAGCCCTTGACGGAAACTGCCTTCGACGATGTGGGCGACCACATCGGTCTTTCCGGTGCCGGGCGGACCCCACAGGAAGAGCACGTCACTCGCGAGGGCCTGTACTACGGCGTCGCGCTGGCGCGGGTTCAGCTGGAGGCCCGCCCAGTTGGCCACCCATTGCCCGGGATTCTCGGCACGGCCCGTCCGCGGTGCGCCCCGGCCGACCAGCCAGCCCGCGTGCACCGTGTCGACAGGACTGTCGTTGCTCCCGGCGGTCTCCAGCCGCTCGGCCAGCACGGCCCAGTTCGCCGAATCGTCCTTGCGGATCTGAAGGTTCGCGGGCGTTGTCCCGTAGTCGGCTTTCGTCACCAACCGTACGGTCCCGTCGGGAGCGCGGGATACCTCCGCCACATCCCATGCCTTCCGGGAGCGGGATGGTCGGGCGAGAACGGGAACACCGTCAAGGCTGTCGTGCCAGGACCGGCATGCGAAGAGGTACTCACGGGTTCCGCCGGAGTTCGAAAGGAGCCGCCCTTTGGAGAGGGAGACCTTCAGAACCCCTTCGGCTTCATTCCGGTATTCCGCAAGGATCTCGGCGCGCACCGCCGTCAGGAACTCCTCCACCGGGTGAGGACGCTCCGTACCGGTCACGTTCACCACTCCCCCCAAGATCTTCCCCCACAGGTCCGAGGACTGTACGCGAGTCTCCTGCCCCGAGGTGGGCAGCCGTCGGCCACCGGCCAAGCACTGGCCTGAATCATTCACCGAGAGCCGTTGCCGGCAACGATGCCGGCAGCTCCGCGTACCGTTGACGCAGCTCATTGACCTGCACCAAGCGAAGGTGAACGTCGTGAGACCCACTCTGGCCGCCGCGCGGTCGCGGGGCGGTCTCGCTCAGTACCTCACGCCGGCCTATGCGCTCACCGATGAAGGGACCCGGCCGGCACTGGAGCGGTTTCTGGAACTCCGTACCAGCACCAGGCCAGGCGTATGAGCACGCTACACGAGCCCGCGCTCCCCACTCTGGTCACGAGGGCACGGGCTCGGGCAAGACCGAATCCTTCCTCATCCCGGCGCTCGACCATTGCCGCCGCGAAAGGGCTTTCGGCCGACGCGGGGTCAAGCCCGTACTGCTGTACCCGATGAATCCGCTCCTTCCTCGAACCGCTCATACGCCTGCCTGCCGCACGAGCACGGTGAGGGGCCGGATGCAGCCAGCGTCATTCGAGCGTCAGGATCTGGCCGATCCAGCGATGCCGCCGTGGGACTGCCGTCTTCATCGCCTGAAGCACGAGGTCAGGCAGCTCCCCACCGTGAAGGTCTGCCTCGACCTGTTGTTCGTCCGGAAACAGGTCGAAGCAGACTCGGGAACCAGAAAACCTCAGATCAGGCGACCTTCGCGATAGGTTCAAGAATCGCCACGCACTCCACATGGTGCGTCATCGGGAAGAGGTCGAAGACGCGGAGGGTGCGGACCTTGTAGCCCGACTCCTTGAAGTAGCCCAGGTCGCGGGCCAGGGCCGCCGGGTCGCAGGCCACGTAGGCGATGCGGCGGGCGTTGAGGCCCGCGATGTGGCGGACCGTCTGCTTGCCGGCGCCCGCGCGCGGGGGGTCCAGGACGATCAGGTCGCACTCGGTGATGCCGGTCTTCGGGAGGGCGGTGTCGACCTTGCCCTGTTCGATGCGGACCCGGGGGAAGTCGGCCAGGTTGTGCCGGGCGTCCTCCACCGCGCGCTTGCCCGACTCGATGCCGAGGACCGCCCCGGTCTCGCCGAGGCGCTCCGCCAGCGCGCCCGCGAAGATGCCCACGCCGCAGTAGAGGTCGAGGGCCATCTCGCCCTTGCGCGGCATCAGGCCCTGCATGACGGCCTTGATCAGGGTGTCGGCGGCCTGCGGGTGGACCTGCCAGAAGCCGCCCATGCCGACGCGGTAGGTGCGGCCGTCGGCGCGCTCGCGGACGAAGGGGCGGCCGTGGACGCGGTGGACCCCGCCGTCCTTCTCCTCGACCCGGAGGACGGAGACCGGCTTGTCCAGCTCGACGAGCGGGAGGCGGCCGCCGGGGCGGGGGGTGAGGACGACCTGGCGGTCGTTCGAGCCGGAGGCGGCGATCGCCTCGACGGAGGCCATCGCCGGCCAGGTGCGCTTCTCGATGCCGAGTTCCGTGACGCCGGGGGCCGCGATCATGCAGTGGTCGACGGGCTCGATGTCGTGCGAGCGGTGCTTGCGCAGGCCGACGCGGCCGTCCTCGTCGATGGCGTACTGGACGCGGGTGCGCCACTGCGGGACCTCGCCGGCCGGGAGCTTGTCGCCCTCGGCGGGCATGACGGTGCCGTCCCAGCCGGCCTCCTCCGGGGTGAGGCCGGCGAGCCGCTGGAGCTGCTCGGCGACGACCTCGCCCTTGAGCCGGCGCTGGGCACCGGGCTTGGCGTGCTGCCAGTCGCAGCCGCCGCACTTGCCGGGGCCGGCGAAGGCGCAGGGGGCCTCGACCCGGTCCTTGGAGGCGGTGAGGACGGTGACCGCGTCGGCGCGCAGGAAGCGGGAGTCCGTCTCGCCCTCCGTCACGCGCGCGACGACCTTCTCGCCCGGGAGGGCATGGCGCACGAACAGGACGCGGCCGTCGGCCGTGCGGGCGATGCAGTGGCCGCCGTGCGCGACGGGGCCGACCTCGACCTCGTACTCCTCCCCGACCAGTGACTGCTTCTCGTTCTGCTCGGTCATGGTGGGGAGGCTCCAGGGAGATCAGGGGCGAAAAAAGGGAACGGCCGGACGACCGACCCACCAGTTTACGTGGATCTCGTCCGGCCGTTCACCACCCGCCGGGCCTACTTCCCCGCCGGGTCCTTCGGACGCGGGCGCGGGGTGTCGACGGGGCCGCGGCGCACCGCGCCCGGGGCGTTCCACTCCTGGCGCTTGCGGGCCCGCCGGCGGGCGAGCTCCGAGGACTCCAGCTGGTAGGGCACCGAGGTGACCATCACGCCGGGGGTGAAGAGGAGCCGGCCCTTGAGGCGCAGCGCGCTCTGGTTGTGGAGCAGGTGCTCGTACCAGCGGCCGACGACGTACTCGGGGATGTACACGCTGACCGCGTCGCGCGGGTTCTCGCTGCGCAGCCCCTTGACGTACTCGACCACCGGGCGGGTGATCTCGCGGTAGGGCGAGTCGAGGATCTTCAGCGGGACGTTGATCCCGCGCCGCTCCCACTCCGCCTTGAGCGCCTTGGTCTCGGGCGCGTCGACGCTGATGCTGAGCGCCTCCAGGGTGTCCGAGCGGGTCAGCTTGGCGAAGGCGAGGGCGCGCAGGGTGGGCTTGTGGACCTTGGAGACCAGGACGATGGAGTGGACCCGGGAGGGGCGCACGCTGTCGTCGCTGGGGCCCTCGTCCGCGGCGATCTCGGAGGCGACCCGGTCGTAGTGCTTCCGGATGGCGGTCATGGTGCCGTAGAAGATCAGCATGCCCAGCAGGGCGACCCAGGCGCCGTGCGTGAACTTGGTCGCCAGGACGACGACCAGGACCAGGCCGGTGAAGATCGCGCCGAAGGTGTTGATGGCCCGGGAGCGGTGCATCCGGCGGCGGGCCGCCTGGTCGCGCTCGGTCGCCAGGTGGCGGTTCCAGTGCCGGACCATGCCGATCTGGCTGAGCGTGAAGGAGACGAACACGCCGACGATGTAGAGCTGGATCAGCTTGGTGGAGTCGGCGTCGTAGATCCACACCAGCAACATGGCCGCGCCCGCGAGGAGCACGATGCCGTTGGAGAAGGCCAGGCGGTCGCCGCGGGTGTGCAGCTGGCGCGGCAGGTAGCGGTCCTGGGCGAGGATCGAGCCGAGGAGCGGGAAGCCGTTGTAGGCGGTGTTGGCGGCCAGGAAGAGGACCAGGGCCGTCGCGGTCGCCAGGACGACGAACAGGATGCTGCCGTTGCCGAAGACGGCCTCGGCGACCTGGGAGATCACCGGGTGCTGGACGAAGCCGTCGCCGACCGGGACGCCGTTGTCGAGCAGGTTGGTGGCGGGGGCCTCGGCCATACGGACCTTGGTGGCCATGGCCAGGGCGATGATCCCGCAGAACATGGTGACGGCCAGGCCGCCCATCAGGGCGAGGGTGGTGGCCGCGTTCTTGCTCTTGGGCTTGCGGAAGGCCGGGACGCCGTTGCTGATGGCCTCGACACCGGTCAGGGCGGCACAGCCGGAGGAGAAGGCCCGCAGCAGCAGGAAGACCAGCGCGAAGCCGGCGAGCCCCTGGTGCTCGGCCTTGATCTCCAGATGCGCGGTGGGCGCCGTCATGGTGTCGCCCATGACCAGGCCGCGCCAGGCACCCCAGGCGATCATGACGAAGACGGCGCCGACGAACACATACGTCGGGATGGCGAAGAGTTTCCCGGATTCCTTCACTCCGCGCAGGTTCATCAGCGTGAGGAGCAGAATCATGATGATCGCCGAGAGCACCTTGTGCTCGATGACGAAATCGACGGCGGAGCCGAGATTCTCGACGCCGGATGAAATGGACACGGCGACGGTGAGGACGTAGTCGACGAGCAGGGCGCTCGCCACCGTCAGCCCGGCCTTGGGGCCGAGGTTGGTGTTGGCGACCTCGTAGTCGCCGCCGCCGCTGGGGTACGCGTGGACGTTCTGCCGGTAGGAAGCCACGACGGTGAACATCAGCACGACGACCGCGACCGCGATCCAGGGGCTGAAGTGGTACGCCGACACACCCGCGATCGACAGGACCAGCAGAACCTCGCCCGGGGCGTAGGCCACGGACGAGAGCGGGTCGGAGGCGAAGACGGGAAGGGCGATCCGCTTGGGGAGGAGCGTTTCCCCGAGGCGGTCGCTGCGCAGCGCCCGGCCGATCAGGATCCGTTTGGGCACGTCGGTCAGTTTGGACACGCAGAGGATCGTAAGCGTTCGATATAGGACTGACGAACCCCCGGTCCGTGATCCTCACCAATGCGCCGCCAATGAGGCACCGTGCGGACCCCAAATGGTCACACCGGTGACCGCCCGTGTGTAGCTTGGGCCATGGTCTGAGACCCTGTTTAGCCAGAGCATGCAATGAGGCTGGAAACCAGCGAGCCGCTGTCAGCCGGAAGGACGGCCGTGCACATCGTCATTATGGGCTGTGGAAGAGTGGGTTCCGCTCTCGCGCAGACCTTGGAGCAGCAGGGGCATACGGTCGCCGTGGTCGACCAGGACCCCACCGCATTCCGCCGGCTCGGGGCTTCGTTCGGCGGCCGCAGGGTCACCGGGGTCGGCTTCGACCAGGACACCCTGCGCGAGGCCGGGATCGAGGAGGCGGGAGCCTTCGCCGCGGTCAGCAGCGGTGACAATTCCAACATCATCGCGGCCCGCGTGGCCCGCGAGATGTTCGGTGTCGAGAACGTCGCCGCCCGCATCTACGACCCCAAGCGCGCCGAGGTCTACCAGCGCCTGGGCATCCCCACCGTCGCGACCGTGCGGTGGACCGCCGACCAGATGCTGCGCCGGCTGCTGCCGTCGGGCGCCGAGCCCCTGTGGCGCGACCCGAGCGGCGGCGTCCAGCTCGCGGAGGTGCACACCTCCCCCGCCTGGATCGGCCACAAGGTCAGCAAGCTCCAGGAGGAGACGGGCGTGCGCGTGGCGTTCCTCACCCGCCTGGGCGAGGCGATGCTGCCGACTTCGCAGACCGTGCTCCAGGAGGGCGACCTCGTCCACGTGATGATGCGCACGGACGAGATCGACAAGGTCGAGGCGGCCTTCGCCGAGGGCCCCGAGGAGGCACACGCATGAGGGTCGCGATCGCCGGAGCCGGGGCCGTGGGCCGCTCCATCGCGGGCGAGCTGCTGGAGAACGGCCACGAGGTGCTCCTCGTGGACAAGGCGCCGACCGCCATCTCGGTGGAGCGGGTGCCGCAGGCGGAGTGGCTGCTGGCCGATGCCTGCGAGATCACCTCGCTCGACGAGGCGGCGCTCCAGCGCTGCAACGTGGTCATCGCCGCCACCGGTGACGACAAGGTGAACCTCGTCGTCTCCCTGCTCGCCAAGACCGAGTACGGGGTCCCCCGGGTCGTGGCGCGGGTGAACAACCCGAAGAACGAGTGGCTGTTCAACGAGTCCTGGGGCGTCGACGTCGCGGTCTCCACGCCGCGCCTGATGTCGGCCCTGGTCGAGGAGGCCGTCAGCGTCGGCGACCTGGTGCGCCTGCTGCGCTTCAGCCACGGCGACGCCAACCTGGTCGAGCTGACCCTGCCGGCCGACTCCTCGGTCGCCGGTACCCAGATCAGCGAGATCAACTGGCCCGAGGACACCTCGCTGGTGACGATCATCCGCGGCAACCGGGTGCTCACCCCGCACGGCGAGGAGACCCTGGAGCCGGGCGACGAGCTCCTCTTCGTGGCCGCCCAGGCCCGCGAGGAGCAGCTGGAGGACCTCCTCCAGGCCAAGCACTGAGAACGTCCGGAGGGGCGGGGCGAACGTGGTCGTCCCGCCCCTCCGGCGTACTGCCGTTCAGCCCCGCTTCTCGCGGGCGGCCTCCTCGGCCTCGTACTCGGCGATCACGTCGATCGGCGGCGGCGCCTTCGCCAGGAACACCCAGGTGAAGTACACGGCCAGCACCATCGGCGGGAGCTTCAGCGCGATCAGCACCCAGCCCAGCTGGGTCTCGTCACCCCACCAGTAGAGCGGGAAGAGGATCGCGTACTTCGCCAGGAAGATCAGGCCCCAGGCCAGGCTGGCCTTGGTGTACGCCTTCTTGCGCCCGGGGTTGCGGGTGCGCCAGGACAGGTTCTCCTTGAAGACCGGGCCCAGGATCACGCCCAGCAGCGGGAAGCCGACCAGCGCCGACAGCGTGAAGGCCACGCCCAGGCCGACCCCGTAGATCATGCCGGGCAGGTAGAAGCCCTTCGCGCTGCCCGTGAACAGGGCGAAGGCCACGCCGACGCCGACACCGAAGACCCCGCTGAATGCGTGCTTGACGGTGTCCTTGCGCAGCAGCCGCACGATCACCAGCAGGACCGCGACCACGCCCGCCGCGATGGCGGACATCTTCACGTCCTTGTTGATCGTGTAGATCATCACGAACAGCAGGCCGGGGAGCATCGTCTCCACCGTGCCCCGGATGCCGCCGAAGGCGTCGAACAGCGCCGCCTGCGTGACCTCCTTCTGGTCCCCGGGCGGGGTGGAGGGGGCGGACCCCGGCGTGGTCGGTCGGTCGAGTGACGTCACCGGTCAGTGCTCCTGTCCGAGGGGGCGGAGTTCGTACTTCGGGTTGAACAGGACCCGGCGGCCGTGGCTCATCGCGATCCGCCCGGAGGCGATCATGCGCCGCCCGGGCTCGATTCCCACGATCGAGCGACGCCCGAGCCACACGACGTCCAGCGCGGCCGAGCCGTCGAACAGCTCCGCCTCCAGGGCGGGGACGCCCGCTCGCGGCCGCAGGGTGACGGTACGCAGGGTTCCGGTCACCTTGACTATCTGGCGGTCGTGGCAGTCGCAGATCCGCGTGCACCCCGCGGCTTCTGCGTCCTCCTGCAGTTCCGCCGAATGCAGCTCCTCCTGGGAGGTGGAAAGCCGCTCTATCATCCGGCGGAACCGGCCCGCCGGCCTGGCCGGTTTCGCGGGCTTCTCGGGACGCGGTTCAGCACTCATACAGGAAGCGTACCGGCGCCCCGGCTCCCCCTCGAAGCCCCCACTACTTCTCGAAGCGGTAGCCCATGCCGGGTTCGGTGATGAAGTGCCGCGGGTGCGAGGGGTCCGCCTCCAGCTTGCGGCGCAGCTGGGCCATGTAGACCCTCAGGTAGTTGGTCTCGGTCCCGTAGGAGGGCCCCCAGACCTCCTGGAGGAGCTGTTTCTGGCTGACCAGCTTCCCCCCGTTGCGCACGAGCACCTCCAGCAGGTGCCATTCGGTGGGGGTGAGCCGTACGTCGCGTCCCTCGCGGACCGCCTTCTTGGCCGCGAGGTCCACCGTGAACCCCTCGGTCTCCACGACCACCTCGTCCCCGCCCGCCCCCGCGGCCGGCTCGGCCCGGCGGACGGCCGCGCGCAGCCGGGCGAGCAGCTCGTCCATGCCGAAGGGCTTGGTGACGTAGTCGTCCGCGCCCGCGTCGAGGGCCTCGACCTTCTCGTCGGAGCTGTGCCGGGCGGAGAGGACCAGGATCGGGACGCGGGTCCAGCCGCGCAGGCCCCTGATCACCTCGACCCCGTCCATGTCGGGCAGGCCGAGGTCGAGGACGACCACGTCGGGGTGGCGGGCGGCCGCGAGTTCCAGGGCCCCCGCCCCGTCGGCGGCGGCGTCCACCTCGTACTTGCGGGCCTTGAGGTTGATCACGAGGGCTCGGACGATCTGCGGCTCGTCGTCCACCACGAGCACCCGGGTCATCGGGGTCCTGCTTTCTGTCGTTCGGGGTGGTCCCCGGTCGGTGGGATCCCGGCGGGATCCTCTTGGTCAACGCCGTCGGGGCGGGCCGCGGTTCCGGCGGGCCCGGCGGGGTGCGACGCCGCGCGGAGGGTGAGCACCATGGTCAGGCCGCCGCCCGGGGTGTCCTCGGCGGTGAGGGTGCCGTCCATGGCCTCGGCGAAGCCCCGCGCCACCGCCAGGCCCAGGCCCACGCCGGCCCCGCGCGGGGCGTCGCCGTGCCGCTGGAACGGGGCGAAGATGCGGTCCTTGGCCTCGTCGGGCACCCCGGGCCCGCGGTCGACGACCCGGACCTCGACCCGGTCGCCGAGGGTGCTGGCGGCGACCAGCACGCGCCGGCCCCGGGGGCTGTACTTGACGGCGTTCTCGACCACGTTGGCCACGCTCCGCTCCAGCAGCCCCGGGTCCACCCGCACCATCGGCAGGGTCTCCGGCACGTCGAGCAGCACGCTGTCCTCCGGCACGCCCCCGAGGGCCATGGGGACCACCTCGTCGAGGTCGATCTCCCGGATCAGCGGGGTCACGGTGCCGGTCTGGAGCCGGGACATGTCGAGCAGGTTGCCCACCAGGTGGTCGAGCCGGTCGGCGCCGTCCTCGATGCCCTCCAGCAGCTCGGCCCGGTCCTCCTCGGACCACTCCACGTCGGCGGAGCGCAGGGAGCTGACGGAGGCCTTGATGGAGGCCAGGGGGGTGCGCAGGTCGTGGCTGACGGCGGCCAGCAGGGCGGTGCGGATCCGGTTGCCCTCGGCCAGCCTGCGGGCCTCCTCGGCCTCCCCCACCAGCCGCTGGCGGTCCAGGACCACGACGGCCTGGGCGGCGAAGGCCCCCAGCACCCGGCGGTCCTCGGCGGGCAGGACCCGCCCGGACAGGGCCAGCGCCATGTGGTCGCCGACCGGCATGTCGACGTCGGCGTCCTCGGGCCGGGCCACCGGGGCGGGGCCCACGCTGCCGGCCGGGGTCCAGGGCTCCAGCTCGCCGGCCCGCTCCAGCAGGGCCACCGACTCCATCGCGAAGGTCTCGCGCACCCGCTCCAGCAGCGCGTCCAGGGCGGTCTCGCCGCGCAGGACGCTGCCGGCCAGGGTGGACAGGATCTCGGACTCCGCCCGCAGCCGGGCGGCCTGGTGGGTGCGCCGGGCGGCCAGGTCCACCACGGAGGCCACCGAGACGGCGACGCCGAAGAAGACCGAGATGGCCATGATGTTGCGGGCGTCGGAGATGGTGAACCGGTGCAGGGGCTCGACGAAGAAGTAGTTCAGCAGCAGCGACCCGAAGGCGGCGGAGGCCAGCGCCGGCCAGAGCCCGCCCAGCAGGGCGGCCGCGACCGTCAGGCCCAGGAACAGCAGCATGTCGTTGGCCAGGCCCGGGTCCGTGCTGATGTGGGTCAGCAGCAGGCACAGCAGCACCGGGAAGACCACGCCGACCAGCCAGCCCGCGACGATGCGGGGCCGGCCGAGCCGGGCGGCGGAGCGGGCCACGGGCAGTCCGCGGCCCTTGGCCACCTCCTCGTGCGTGACGATGTGCACGTCGAGGTCCGGTCCCGAGTCGCGGGCCACGGTCGCGCCCACCCCGGGGCCCAGGACGTACTGCCAGGTCCTGCGGCGGCTGGAGCCGAGGACGATCTGGGTGGCGTTGACCCCGCGGGCGAAGGCGAGGAGGGCTTCGGGGACGTTGTCGCCGATCACATGGTGAAACGTTCCTCCAAGGTCCTCGACCAGGGTCCGCTGGACCGCGAGCTCCTTGGGGGAGGCGGAGGTCAGCCCGTCGCTGCGGGCGATGTAGACGGCCAGGATCTCGCTGCCGGAGCCCTTGGCCGCCATCCGCGAGGCCCGGCGGATCAGCGTCCGCCCCTCGGGCCCGCCGGTGAGGCCGACGACGATGCGCTCGCGGGCCTGCCAGGTGGAGCGGATGCCGTGCTCGCCGCGGTAGCGCTGGAGGTACTCGTCGGCCCGGTCGGCCGTCCACAGCAGCGCCAGCTCCCGCAGCGCGGTGAGGTTGCCGGGCCGGAAGTAGTTGGACAGGGCCGCGTCGACCTTGTCGGCCCGGTAGACGTTGCCGTGGGCCATCCGCCGGCGCAGGGCCTGCGGGTCCATGTCGACCAGCTCGACCTGGTCGGCCCGCCGGACCACCTCGTCGGGGACGGTCTCGCGCTGGCGCACCCCGGTGATCGTCTCGACCACGTCCCCGAGGGACTCCAGGTGCTGGATGTTGACGGTGGTGATCACGTCGATCCCGGCGCGCAGCAGCTCCTCGACGTCCTGCCAGCGCTTGGCGTTGCGCGAGCCGGGGACGTTGGTGTGCGCGAGCTCGTCGACGAGGGCCACGGCCGGGCGGCGCGCCAGCACCGCGTCCACGTCCATCTCGGTGAAGGACGCGCCCCGGTGGACCAGCTCGCGCCTGGGCACCTGTTCGAGGCCGTGCAGCAGGACCTCGGTGCGCGGCCGCCCGTGGTGCTCGACGAAGCCGACGGCCACGTCGCCGCCCCGCTCCGCCCGCCGGTGGCCCTCGGAGAGCATGGCGTACGTCTTGCCCACACCGGGTGCCGCGCCCAGATAGATCCTCAGCCTGCCGCGTCCCATGCGCTCATTCTCGGGGACGTTCCCGCTGTTCACGCACAGATCGGCCGCCGGACGGAGATCCTGACGCATCCCTGACGCCCGGCGGGTACGGCAGCGGGCCGTATCCCGGAGGAGTACGGCCCGCGGTGTGGAACGGGTGTCGCCGGGGTCCGCCGGGTCAGCGGATCTCGGTGATCATCGGGCCCTGCTCCAGCTGGCCCATGCCGCCGGAGAAGCGGGAGCTCTCCTGGTCCTCGGCCGTCTGCACGCCGTCCGGCACCATCTGGGCGTCGTTCGGCAGCTTCAGGACGATGGGGTCGCGCGGGGCCATGGGGCCCTCGCCGCGCACGACGACGGTGTCCCGGAAGATCTGCTCCAGCACGCCGGCCGACTCGGGGCGCACCGCGCCCTGGCCGGAGATGACGCCGCGCAGGAACCAGCGGGGGCCGTCGACGCCGACGAAGCGCACCAGCTGGGCGCCGGTCTGGCCGTCGGGCAGCGGGACGGGGACCTGCGCGCGCAGCTCCCAGCCCAGCGGGCCGTCGACCTCGTCGATCAGACCGCCCTGCTGGGTGATGCCCGAGGCGATCTCGTCGCGGACCTCGCCCCAGATGCCCTCCTTCTTGGGGGCGGCGAAGGCCTGGAGCTGGACGGCGCTGTCCCGCAGGACGACGGTGGCGGCGACGATCGCGTCACCGGCGACCTCGACGCGCAGTTCCATGCCCTCGACGCCGGGGACGAGGATGCCGCCCAGGTCGACCCGGCCGTCGGCGGGGTTGCCGGGCACCTCGGAGACGTCCCAGGGGCCGTCGGGCCGCGGGGCCGGCGGCAGGTTCAGCCTGCGGGGCTGCCCGGCTTCGGCCGCCTCGTCGGCGCGCACGCCGTCGACCTGCTCGGCCGCGCCGCCGTCGTCGGCGGAGTCGTTCTTCTTGCGACGTCCGAACACGTCACTGTCCTTCCCGGTCGGTTACGACCGAAGCGTAGCCATTCCCACCCTGCTGACCAGCGCCGGATCCGGCCACGGCCGCATGACCGCCGGTGGAGCCGAACCCCCCGTCGGCCCGGGCCGAGCCGGGAAGTTCCGCCACCTCGTGGAAGCGCACCTTCTCGACCCGCTGGACAACCAGCTGGGCAATGCGGTCGAAGCGCTCGAACCGGACGCTCTCGCGCGGGTCGAGATTGACCACGATCACCTTGATCTCCCCACGGTACCCGGCATCCACCGTCCCCGGGGCATTCACGAGCGCGAGCCCGCAGCGGGCGGCCAGGCCCGAGCGCGGGTGCACGAAGGCGGCGTACCCGTCGGGCAGCGCGATGGAGACGCCGGTGGGCAGGACGGCCCGCTCCCCGGGCTCCAGCTCGGCGGCCACGGTGGTCACCAGGTCGCAGCCGGCGTCGCCGGGGTGGCCGTAGGCCGGGACCGGTACCTCGGGGTCGACGCGGCGGATCAGCACGTCTACGGGCGTGTGCTTGTCGTGGGACATCAGGGGTTCACCTCGAAGGCGCGTGCGCGCCTGACCTGGTCCGGGTCGGACATCGCCGCCCGGATCTCCTCGGGACGGCCGTTGTCGATGAAGTGGTCGACCTTCACCTCGATGAAGAGCGCGTCGGCGCGGACGGCGACGGGGCCTTCGGGCCCGCCTATCCGGCCCACCGCGGTGGAGTAGATCTTCCGGCCCGCGACGGCCGTGACCTCGGCCTCCAGGTGCAGCACGGTGTCCACGGGGACGGGCCGCACGAAGTCGGTCTCCAGCCGGCCGGTCACGGCGATGACGCGCAGCAGCCAGTTCAGGGAGCCCAGCGTCTCGTCGAGCGCGGTGGCGAGCACCCCGCCGTGGGCGAGGCCGGGCGCGCCCTGGTGGGCGGGCCGGACGGTGAACTCGGCGGTGACGCGTACGCCCTCGCCCGCGCGGGCCTCCAGATGGAGCCCGTGGGGCTGGCCCCCGCCGCACCCGAAACAGTGTTCGTAGTGCGCACCGAGGAGCTCTCCGGGTGCCGGGGCATCGGGATGCCGGACCGGAGCGACGGCACCGGCCGGGGGCGTCAACGCTGTGTTTCGTCCACTCACAGCCGCAGACCTTACCCGCGCGGCTACCCGCCGGTCGCCTCGTGGGAGGCTTGAAGGCATGCAGCTCTCCCCCGCGCACCACGACGAACGCCTCTCCGCCCCCCGCTCCTGGTGGGGCATCGCCGCCCTGACCGGTGTGGCCGGTGCCCTGATCACCCTCCCGCTGGGCACCCTGCCGCTGCTGGCGGGCTTCGTCGGCGGCGGCGCGCTGGCGGGGATGCTGGTGAGCTCGATGGGCTCCGCGCGGGTGCGCGTCGTGAACGGGGTGCTCGCGGCGGGCGACTCCCGGATCCCGGTGTCGGCCCTGGGCGAGCCCGAGGTGCTGGAGGGCGAGGAGGCCCGGGCCTGGCGCACGTACAAGGCCGACATGCGGGCCTTCATGCTGATGCGCAGCTACATCCCGACGGCGGTCCGGATCGAGGTCACCGACCCGGCGGACCCGACCCCGTACGTGTACGTCTCCACGCGCGAGCCCCGGGCCCTCGCGGCCGCGGTCCGGGCGGCGCAGGAGGCGTCCGCCCCGCAGGCCTGAGGGCCGGGGCGGTCAGCGGCCGAAGCCGTCGGGGTCCGGGGGCTCCAGTGCGGCCGGAGCGGCCCCGGGAAGGGGCTGGGCGGGGTGCTGCGCGGGTCCGGCGGGCGGGAGGGCCGCCCAGGGCACGGCCCGGCGGCGCAGGTCCGTACGGACCTTCTCGGCGAGTTTCCTGGTGTCCCGGCGGTTCATGACCGCGCCGACGGCGGCGCCGACCATGAACGGCATCAGGTTGGGCAGGTTGCGGACCATCCGCTTGGTGATCTGCTGGCGCAGTTCGCGCTTCATCTGGCCGCCGAGCGCCGCGTTGAGCGTGGTCGGCTTGGTCAGGTCGATCCCGCGCTCCTCGGTCCAGGCCGAGAGGTAGGCGAGGCTGCGGTCCTTCAGGGTGCCGGGCGGCCGCTGCCCGTAGACCTCGTGCAGTTCGGCGACGAGCTTCAGCTCGATGGCGGCGACGCCGGTGATCTCGGCGGCCAGCTCCGCCGGCATGGCGGGCGGGACCGGCATCATGGCGGCCGCGCCGATGCCCGCGCCCACCGTGGAGGTGGCGTTGGCGGCTCCGGCGATCAGCTTGTCGGCCAGTTGTTCGGGGCCGAGGCCGGGGAACTGCGCGCGCAGGGTCGCGAGGTCCCGGACCGGAACGCGCGGGGCGTTCTCGATGATGAGGTCGGTGATGTACAGGGCGGCGTTTCTCGCATTCTCGCCGCCCTTGCGCACACCGTTCTTGACGGCTTGCATCCGACGCGTCCCGGGCCTGCCCCGGGACTCCTCGTCCGCCACTGTGGCCGGCGGCACCGCCGCAGCGGTGTCGGACGGCACGACAGTCGTGCCGGAGGCCGGTTCGCCGACGGCCCCGGGGCCCGTTTCCGGGCCCGTGGCTTCCGCCTGCGCTCCTGCCGCCGGATCGCCGGTCTTCCGAAAGCGGAGCTTCCGGAACGGCGTCGAGCCGGTCACGGCCGAGACCTAGTCGCAGTCGCGGCAGATCGGCTGGCCGTCCTTCTCACGAGCCAGCTGGCTGCGGTGGTGCACCAGGAAGCAGCTCATGCAGGTGAACTCGTCGGCCTGCTTGGGCAGCACCCGGACGGCCAGCTCCTCGTTGGAGAGGTCCGCACCCGGGAGCTCCAGGCTCTCGGCGCCGTCGAAGTCCTCGATGTCGACGCTCGAGGTGACCTTGTCGCTGCGCCGCGCCTTCAGCTCCTCGATGCTGTCGTTGTCGACGTCGTCGTCGGTCTTGCGTGGGGTGTCGTAGTCCGTTGCCATTTTTTCGCTCTCCCCCTCTGGGATTTAGCGGTGTCTCAGCGCACGTAACGCGCGAGAGGCCGGACTTGTGCCCGACCTGAGGCGGAGATTTTGCCTCACATCAAGGTCTGTTACTCAATCGACACCCAGCCTCACGCCCGCAGGGGCCCGTGGCTGGGATGACGACCGGGACCGTACACGGTCCCGGGGGCGTCTTGCACGAACGCCACCCCGTGTATTTCCCGCCATTCGGGGGGCCGGAAACCCGGACTTCCCGGGCTTTCCGGCCTTCTCGGGGTCACGGAACGCGCATGCCTGGACACTCGACAATGTGATCGATCACACAGCCGAGACCTACCGCCCCGCCGGGCAGTTCCGCTGACAGCGAACAGCCCGCGGGCGGATCAAAGGGGCAACGTGACACGCATCACCAGGCCGCCGCCCTCGCGCGGGGTCGCCAGGATGCGGCCGCCGTGTGCGCGCGCCACGGAGCGCGCGATGGACAGGCCGAGGCCCACACCCTTGTCGCTGCCCGTTCGCTCCGTACGCAGCCGTCTGAAGGGCTCGAAGAGGTTGTCCACCTCGTACGCGGGAACCACGGGACCCGTGTTCGAGACGAGCAGCACCGCCTGGCCGTGCTGGACCTCGGTCGTGACCTCCACCCAGCCGCCCTCCGGCACGTTGTACCGGACGGCGTTCTGCACCAGGTTGAGGGCGATCCGCTCCAGCAGCACGCCGTTGCCCTGGACCACGGCCAGGGCGCGCTCGCCGCGGATCTCCACGCCCTTCGCCTGCGCCTCCCCGTGCGCCTGGTCGATGGCGCGCGAGGCGACCTCCGCCAGGTCGACCGGCTTGCGCTCGACGATCTGGTTCTCGCTGCGGGCCAGCAGCAGCAGGCCCTCGACCAGCTGCTCGCTGCGCTCGTTGGTGGCCAGCAGCGTCTTGCCCAGCTGCTGGAGCTCCACCGGCGCACCGGGATCCGACAGGTGGACCTCCAGCAGCGTGCGGTTGATGGCCAGCGGGGTCCGCAGCTCGTGCGAGGCGTTGGCCACGAACCGCTGCTGGGCGGTGAAGGCCCGCTCCAGGCGGTCGAGCATCTCGTCGAAGGTGTCGGCGAGCTCCTTCAGCTCGTCGTCCGGCCCGTCCAGCTCGATCCGCCGGGTCAGGTCGGAGCCGACCACCCGGCGGGCGGTGCGGGTGATCTTGCCCAGCGGCGAGAGCACCCGGCCGGCCATCGCGTAGCCGAAGGCGAAGGCGATCACGCTCAGGCCCATCAGGGCCATCAGCGAGCGGCTGAGCAGGTCGTCCAGCGCGTGCTTGCGCTGGTCGAGGATGCACTGCCCGATCGCGGCGTTGAACTGCTCGATGGACTGGTCGATGCCCACGCCGGGGCAGGTGCTGCTGGAGACCTCGACCTTCTGGCCGCCCACGATCTTGAACGGGAGCGCGTTGCCCTCCCGCAGGGCCTGGGCGGCCAGCAGGTAGATGATCGACAGCAGCAGGATCCCGGCGATCAGGAACATGCCGCCGTAGAGCAGCGTGAGCCGTATGCGGATGGTGGGCCGCAGCCAAGGGAAAGGACCCTCGGGCTGGCCGGGGTCCCAGGTGGGTTTCGGTGGCGCCGGTGGTGGCGAGGGGGTCGCGGCCATCGGGTCAGATCCGGTAGCCGGAGCCGGGCACGGTCACGATGACGGGCGGCTCGCCCAGCTTGCGGCGCAGGGTCATGACCGTGACGCGGACCACGTTGGTGAACGGGTCGGTGTTCTCGTCCCAGGCCTTCTCCAGCAGCTGCTCGGCGGAGACCACGGTCCCCTCGCTGCGCATGAGCACCTCCAGCACCGCGAACTCCTTGGGCGCCAGCTGTACCTCGCGGCCCTCGCGGAACACCTCGCGCCGGTTGGGGTCGAGCTTGATGCCGGCGCGCTCCAGCACGGGCGGCAGCGCCACGGTCGTCCGCCGGCCCAGGGCGCGGACGCGGGCGGTGAGCTCGCTGAAGGCGAAGGGCTTGGGCAGGTAGTCGTCGGCCCCCAGCTCCAGGCCCTCCACGCGGTCGCTGACGTCGCCGGAGGCGGTGAGCATGAGGACGCGGGTGGCCATGCCGAGTTCGATGATCTTCCGGCAGACGTCGTCGCCGTGCACCAGCGGAAGGTCCCGGTCGAGCACGACCACGTCGTAGTCGTTCACCCCGACGCGCTCCAGGGCCGCGGCGCCGTCGTACACGACGTCCACGGCCATGGCCTCCCGGCGCAGGCCCGTGGCCACCGCATCGGCGAGCAGCTGCTCGTCCTCGACGACGAGTACGCGCACGTCGTTTCCTTCCTTCGAGCCCCGAGGGCACTCCTGAGGGCACACCTGTATTGCGCCTCCATCCTGCCGGTTTCGGCCGTAAACCGGCTGTAAGGCGCCCCTGAGCCCCTTCTCGGGCGCCCGAAGGGGTCGGAAGTGAGGATTCCCTCGCCTTGCGAGGTTTCTGGGCCCAGGGTGCCGGGGAGGACGTCTGCACACCCCATCCACTCCCTGACCGGCGGACTGCCCCGCGCACGTCCGCCACGACCCACGAAGAGGGGGCGCACCCACCATGGACGCATTCACCGCGGGTCTCCTGCAGCGCATCAGCGCCACGCAGTCGGACCTGAGCAAGGCCCGTGAGACGGGCGACGACTACCTCGCGGATGTGGAACAGGCCGCGTTGGAAGACCTCCAGCGGCTCGCCGCGGAACACGGAGTGGCGGTCAAGGCGGCCTGACCGGGGCCCCCGCCCCGGTCTGCTTCCGGCCGTCCCGGCCCGAGCGACACCGCCCGGCCCCGGAGCCCCGGCTCCGGGAGGGCACCCCGAACGGCGAACGGACCCCCTGCCGCACCAGCGGCGGGGGGTCCGTTCGCATGTCCGCGGGGACCGGGCCCCGGGGAACCGGGCTCAGTCGTGCCAGGCCCCGGCTTCCTCCAGGAGCGGCTGGAGCGAGGCGAAGACCGCCGGGCTCGCCGCCACCGCCAGCTCCCCGGAGAGCGGCTCACCGGGCCGGCCGCCGGTCAGCGCGCCCGCCTCGCGGGCGATCAGGTCGCCCGCCGCGAAGTCCCAGGGGTTCAGGCCGCGCTCGTAGTACCCGTCCAGCCGGCCGGCCGCCACGTCGCACAGGTCGAGCGCCGCCGAGCCGCCGCGCCGGACGTCCCGGACCAGCGGGATGATCCGCCGGGCCACCTCGGCCTGGTGCTCCCGCCGGCTCTTGAGGTAGCCGAAGCCGGTCGCGACCAGCGCCTGGTCCAGCGGGGCGGCGGCCCGGCAGGACAGCCGGGCGCCGCCGGCCCAGGCCCCGCCGCCGAGCACGGCGTGGTACGTCTCCCCGCGCATCGGCACCGCCACCACGCCCACCACGGTCTCGCCCCGGTACTCGGCGGCGACGGACACGCCCCAGGCGGGGAGCCCGTAGAGGTAGTTGACGGTGCCGTCCAGCGGGTCGACGACCCAGCGGACCCCGCTGGTGCCGACGACGTCCGCGCCCTCCTCGCCGAGCAGCCCGTCGTCGGGCCGCCGCTCCGCGAGGATCCCGGTGATCAGCTTCTCCGCCGCCAGGTCCATCTCGGTGACGACGTCGATCGGGCTGGTCTTGGTCGCGGCCACCGCGAGGTCGGCCGGACGGCCGTCTCGCAGCAGTTCCCCGGCCCGCCGGGCGGCCTCCAGGCCCACGTCCAGCAGTTCGGTCTTCAGCTCCGGTGAGATCACGTGCTCCCCCTACGCGTACGGGCTGTCCGCGCCGGCGGCCGCCGGGCGGGGCGCGCGCGCCGGGCAGCAGCCCACCGCGCACAGGTCGTGGCTCTGGCCCAGGGTGCCCAGCCAGCACTCCGCGGGGCGCTCGCCGCGCTCGCGGGCGGCCCGCTCCAGCACGAGCTCCCGTACGGCCGCGGCGAACCGCGGGTCGGCGCCGACGGTGGCGGAGCGGGCGGCGGGCAGGCCCAGTTCGGCGGCCTTGGCCGTGGCTTCGGTGTCGAGGTCGTAGAGGACCTCCATGTGGTCGGAGACGAAGCCGATGGGGACCATGACGACCGCCGGGGCGCCCTCGCCGTGCAGGGCCTCCAGGTGGTCGCAGATGTCCGGCTCCAGCCACGGGATGTGCGGGGCCCCGCTGCGGGACTGGTAGACGAGCTTCCAGGGGCGGGCCGTACCGGTCTCGGCCTCGACGGCGCCGGCGATCACCCGGGCGACGTCGAGGTGCTGCCTGACGTAGGCCCCGCCCTCGCCGCCCGCGGTGTGGTCCTCGACCGGGCCGGAGGCGTCGGCCGCGGCGGTGGGGATGGAGTGGGTGGTGAAGGCGAGGTGGGCGCCCTCGCGGACCCCCTCGGGCAGGGCGGCGAGGGAGGCCAGCACCCCGTCGACCATGGGCCGCACGAAGCCGGGGTGGTTGAAGTAGTGCCGCAGCTTGTCCACCCGGGGGAGCTCCAGGCCCTCCTCGGCGAGGGTCGCCAGCGCGTCGGCGAGGTTCTCGCGGTACTGGCGGCAGCCCGAGTACGAGGCGTAGGCGCTGGTGGCGAGGACGGCGATGCGGCGGCGGCCGTCGCGGACCATCTCGCGCATCACGTCGGTCAGGTACGGGGCCCAGTTCCGGTTGCCCCAGTACACGGGCAGGTCCAGCCCCGCGTCCGCGAGGTCCTTGCGCAGCGCGGCCAGCAGCTCGCGGTTCTGCCCGTTGATCGGGCTGACCCCGCCGAAGCCGAAGTAGTGCTGCCCGACCTCCTTGAGGCGCTCGCGCGGGATGCCTCGTCCGCGGGTGACGTTCTCCAGGAACGGCACGACGTCGTCGGGTCCCTCGGGGCCGCCGAAGGACAGCAGCAGGAGGGCGTCGTAGGGGGCCGCGGGGCCTTCGGCCGCGGGCGCGTCGGGGGCACGGAGCTGGTCTGACATGCCTCGAATCCTGCCACCCGGGGTGCGCGCGGGAGAACCGGCCGGTCCGCATGCCGGAACGACTTGCAGGTAAGGTGACCCTAAGTTCCACCGCCTGAAATGTCGGTGTCGCCGATTTCCCCGTGCGGGTGCCCAGAGGCGGCCGTAACCTGTATGGGCCCATGACGTCCCTTACGGAGAGACCTTGCCCAGTCCCTACCGCGCGATATTCGCGGCCCCCGGCACCAAGGCCTTCAGCGCCGCCGGCCTCATAGGCCGGCTGCCGATCTCCATGGTCGGCGTCGGGATCCTGACGATGATCTCGGAGATCACCGGCCGCTACGCGATGGCCAGCGCCCTGACCGGAACCCTGGCCCTGGCCGCCGCCGTGATCGGCCCCCAGGTCTCCCGGCTGGTCGACCAGTACGGGCAGCGGCGGGTGCTGCGGCCCGCGACCCTGGTCTCCGTCGCCTCCGTCACCGCGCTGGTCCTGGCCGCCGCGAACGGCCTGCCCGACTGGACCCTGTTCGTCTTCGCGGCCGTCGCCGGCTGCGTACCGAGCGTCGGCTCGATGGTCCGCGCCCGCTGGACCGTGCTCTACCAGGACGCGCCGCGCGAACTGCACACCGCGTACTCCTTCGAGTCCGTGATCGACGAGGTCTGCTTCATCTTCGGCCCCATCCTGGCGATCGGGCTCTCCACCACCTGGTTCCCCGAGGCCGGCCCGGTGATCGCCGCGGGCTGCCTGCTCGTCGGCGTCTGGCTGCTCACCGCGCAGCGCGCCACCGAGCCGCCGCCCCACCCGCGCAGCCTGGACGGCGACCGCTCGTCCGCCCTGCGCTCCCCCGGCCTCCAGGTGCTGACGGCCACCTTCGTGGCGACCGGCGCCATCTTCGGCTCCATCGACGTCTCCACCCTCGCCTTCGCCGAGGAGCAGGGCCACAAGTCCGCCGCCAGCTTCATCCTGGCCATCTGGGCGGCCGGATCCTGTCTGGCGGGCATCGTCTTCGGCCTGCTCCATCTCAAGGGGCGGATGGAACGGCGCTGGGTACTGGGCATCTGTGCGATGGCCGTGAGTATGATCCCCCTCCTACTGGCCGGGAACCTTCCGTTTCTGGCCGTGGCGCTCTTCGTCTCGGGCCTCGCCATCGCTCCCACGATGATCACCACGATGGCCCTGATCGAAGCGCACGTACCACGCGCGAAGCTCACCGAGGGCATGACGTGGATCAGCACCGGCCTGGCGGTCGGTGTCGCGGTCGGTTCCTCCGTGACCGGTCTGGTCATCGACGCGGCCGGGGCCCAGCGCGGGTACGTCGTCTCGATCTCCTCGGGGATCGCCGCGGCGGCGGTGGCGTTCGCGGGTTACCGCCGGCTGACGAGGCCGGCGCAAGGGGAGGAGCCCTCGCGTGACGGCGACATCGGGGACAGCAGCGGAGAGCGGGCGGACCGCGTGGCGTAACTGGGCGGGCAACGTCCGCGCCACGCCCACGCGCGTGGTGGCCCCCGCTTCGGTCGGTGAGCTCCAGGAGGCGGTCCGCCGGGCCGCCGAGGAGGGCCTGCGGGTGAAGGCGGTCGGCACCGGCCACTCCTTCACCGCGGCCGCCGCCACCGACGGGGTGCTGATACGGCCGCAGGCGCTCAGCGGGATCCTGTCGGTGGACCGGGCCGCCGGCACGGTCACCGTGGCGGCCGGCACGGCCCTGAAGGACCTCAACCGCGCCCTGGCCGCACAGGGCCTGTCGCTCACCAACATGGGCGACATCATGGAGCAGACGGTCTCCGGCGCCACCAGCACCGGCACGCACGGCACGGGCCGCGACTCGGCCTCCATCGCCGCGCAGATCCGCGCGCTGGAGCTGGTCACCGCCGACGGCCGGCTGCTGGCCTGCTCCGAGAAGGACCATCCGGAGGTCTTCGCGGCCGCCCGGCTCGGCATCGGGGCACTGGGCGTCGTCACCTCGCTCACCTTCGCGGTGGAGCCGCTGTTCCTGCTGACCGCGCGTGAGGAGCCGATGCGCTTCGACCGGGTGACCGCCGAGTTCGACCAGCACGTCGCGGAGAACGAGCACTTCGAGTTCTACTGGTTCCCCCACACCGGCAACTGCAACACCAAGCGCAACAACCGCAGCCAGGGCCCCGCCGCCCCGCCCGGGGCGGTCAGCGGCTGGATCGAGGACGAACTGCTGTCCAACGGCCTCTTCCAGGCCGTCAACTCACTGGGCCGCGCGGTCCCGGCCGCCATCCCCTCCATCGCCCGGATCGCCAGCCGCGCCCTGTCGGCGCGCACCTACACCGACATCCCGTACAAGGTGTTCACCAGCCCGCGCCGGGTGCGGTTCGTGGAGATGGAGTACGCCCTCCCGCGCGAGCGGGCGGTGGAGGCGCTGCGGGAGCTCAAGGCCATGGTCGAGCGCTCCGACCTGCGGATCAGCTTCCCGGTGGAGGTGCGCACGGCCCCGGCGGACGACATCCCGCTGTCCACGGCCTCGGGCCGGGACACGGCGTACATCGCGGTGCACATGTACCGGGGCACCCCGTACCAGGCCTACTTCACGGCGGCCGAGCGCATCTTCACCGCCCATGGCGGGCGCCCCCACTGGGGCAAGGTGCACACCCGGGACGCGGAGTACCTGGCCGCGGCCTACCCGCGGTTCGGGGAGTTCACGGCGCTGCGCGACCGGCTGGACCCGGACCGGCTGTTCGGCAACGACTACCTGCGCCGGGTCCTCGGGGACTGACGCCCGCTCACTCCCGGCCGGTGGTACCGCTCCCGCCCGGTGCGCCGGTGCCGCCGCCGGTGCTCGGGGCGGGGTCCGGGCCGGGGGTCTGCCGGGAGGGCGTCGGGGACGGGTCCGGGCGGGGTGAGCCGGAGGGGGTGGGCGTGGGCGTCGGGTCGGGGCCGCCGTGCGAGGCGGAGGGGCTCGGGGAGCTCCCGGGGTCCGGACTCCGCCCGCCCGTCCCGTCCTTCGTCCTGTCCCCGGCGCCCTTGCCGTCCTGTCCGCCCCGCCGGCTCCGGTCGCCGGAGTCCGGCCCCTTCTCCTGGTCGGAGGAGCGGTGGTCGGGGGCCTTGCGGGTGCCGCCCGACCAGAGGGTGCCGCCGCCGCTGCTGACGGAGGTGCCCGCGAAGGCCTCGTACGTCCCGAGGCCGCCGATGGCGAGGGCGAAGGCCGCCCCGGAGGCCACCGCCGTGCGCTTCCAGCCCCGTACGCGGGTGCCGTGCACGGTGGCCTCGCCGAACTCGCCCTGCGGCAGGGGCCCGGGCGCCTCCCCGGGGGCGCCGTTGCGGGCGCCCGCGCGTAGCCGGTCGCCGGTGCGGCGGAAGGCGTGCTGGATGACGGGGCCGCCGGCGGTCGCCACCACGCTGACCACGCCGGCGCCGAGGATGGTCCCGTAGACGCCGAGCTTGGAGGCGAGCAGGGCGGCCGCGACGGTGGCGAGGGAGCTGCCCGCGACCTGGGTCGCGCTCAGGTCGAGCTTCCTGCGCTCCCGGCCGTCGCCCCCCGGAGCGCCCGGCTCGCCTTCCGTTACCGCCTTCTGACCCATCGCCATCTCCTGCGTGTCCTGCCCCTTGCGCTTCTCCTCTTCCAGCAGTTACTGACACCTGAGCGAAATGAGAAGTTCCGTTTCTGCGGATTCTGTGAAGCAGGACACCCCGAAACGGCCGCGTGCGCAGGTGGACCGGGATCCGGACCCGATTTCGGGCAGGCCAACTCCCGCCGCCCGGGACAAGTTCGGCGGCGCGGCGGTCCACCCAGGTGGCCCGAATGGAGTACTGTGGCGAGCCCTGGGGCCGTCCTTCCTTTCGGATGTCCGGACCCGGGAGAGGGGGCCGGCTGACGGAGAAGCGGCGCTCAAGACCGGTGATGCCGCGGTATCGCACGGGCTCCTGCTGCGCACAGTAACCACTTGGTCACTGTGCGTGCCCAACAGGTAACCGTGCCATAACGTCGATCAAGGGCGCATGCCCGACACGCCGGTTTAACTCGGCAAGGTTGTGGCAGGCTGCACCCGGGCAGGCCACACTCGACTAGCGGAAGCAGCGACGCACGTGACGTCGGCAGGCACCACCCGGGAGGTCCCCATGCCCGAACTGCGTGTCGTGGCCGTCTCGAATGACGGAACACGACTGGTGCTCAAGGCTGCGGACAGCACGGAGTACACGCTTCCGATCGACGAGCGGCTGCGGGCTGCCGTGCGCAACGACCGCGCGCGCCTGAACCAGATCGAGATCGAGGTGGAGAGCCACCTCCGCCCCCGTGACATCCAGGCCCGCATACGGGCCGGTGCCTCCGCCGAGGAGGTCGCACAGCTCGCCGGCATCCCCGTCGACCGGGTCCGGCGCTTCGAGGGCCCGGTCCTGGCCGAGCGCGCCTTCATGGCCGAGCGGGCCCGCAAGACCCCCGTGCGCCGCCCCGGGGAGAACACCGGGCCCCAGCTCGGCGAGGCCGTGCAGGAGCGGCTGACGCTGCGCGGGGCCGACAAGGACTCGGTGCAGTGGGACTCCTGGCGCCGCGACGACGGCACCTGGGAGGTGCTGCTGGTCTACCGGGTGGTGGGCGAGCCGCACTCCGCGAGCTGGACGTACGATCCGCCGCGCCGGCTGGTCGTCGCCGTGGACGACGAGGCCCGCTCCCTGATCGGCGAGTCGGACGACCTGCCGTCGACCCCGGAGCCGAGCTTCCCGTTCGTGCCGAGGATCGCCCGGCTGCCGCGCGACCGGCCGCTGGACCGCGCCCTGGACCGGCAGATCGAGCGCCCCGCGGTCCCGCCGCCCGCGCCGGAGCCCGAGGAGGAACGGGACACGCTGACCAGCCTGTTGGAGGCCGTTCCCAGCTTCCGGGGCGACCTGGTGGTCCCGGAGCGGACCGACGCCGCGGAGGAGGAGGCCGAGACGGAGGAGCCTCCGGCCGCGGCGGCCTCGGCCGGCGCCGGAGCGGCGTACGCGGACGTGCTGATGCCGCGGACGGTCGCGGGACACCGCGAACGGCTGACCGGGACGACGGACCGGCAGGCCGAGGCCGACGGGGTCCGGCCGGGGCGCCGCGCGGCGGTGCCCAGCTGGGACGAGATCGTCTTCGGGACCCGGCGCAAGAAGCAGGAGTAGCCCGGTCCGGCGGTGCCCCGCGGGGCACCGCCGGACGCGGACGGGTCAGGGGTTGGGGCCGGTGGCCACCGGGCGCGCCGGGTCCGAGGACCAGTGCGACCAACTGCCCGCGTAGAGGGCGGCCGGAATGCCCGCCACCTCCAGCGCGAGGACCTCGTGCGCCCCGGAGACCCCGGAACCGCAGTACACGCCCACCTGGGTGTCCGGCGAGGCGCCCAGCTCCGTGAACCGGGCCTTCAGGGCCTCCGCCGGCAGGAACAGGCCGTCGGGGCCCACGTTCTCCGTGGTCGGGGCCGACACCGCGCCCGGGATGTGGCCGCCGACCGGGTCGATCGGCTCGACCTCGCCCCGGTAGCGCTCCCCCGCCCGGGCGTCCAGCAGCAGTCCCGTACGGGCCAGGGCGGCCGCCTCGTCCGCTTCGAGCAGGCCGAACAGGCCCGGGTTTGGCTTGAAATCGCCCTCCGCCGGAGTCGGCGCGTCGGCCGTCACCGGGCCGCCCGCGGCGGTCCACGCGGCCAGGCCCCCGTCCAGGACTCGCACGTTCGGGTGACCCGTCCAGCGCAGCAGCCACCAGGCGCGGGCGGCCGCCCAGCCCTGGCCGCCGTCGTACACGACCACCGGCTCGTCCGCGCGCACCCCGGCGCGGCGCATCGCGGCGCCGAAGGCCTCCGGGTCGGGCAGCGGGTGGCGGCCGCCCGACCCGGGCGGACCTGCCAGTTCGCGGTCGAGGTCGACGTACGCGGCGCCGGGCAGGTGCCCGGCCTCGTAGGCGGGGCGCTGGTCGGGGCCGCCGAGCTGCCAGCGGACGTCCAGGAGCACCGGCGGGCGGTCGGAGGCCAGCTCGTCCGTCAGTGCGGAGGCCGAGAGAATCGCAGTCATGGGCCCATCTTCCTCCCCGCCCGGAGGCCCGTGTAACAAGCCGGACATCGACGGGCCGCAGTGATTCGGTCATCTCCGTCAGCCCCCGTGCCGTCCGGCCCGGTCGGGGCGCGCGGCGCCCCGCGGAGTGGAAGCATCAGCGGCGTCATTCGGGACACGACGGAGGAGACTGCTGACATGACCGAGGCAGCGGGGGCTTCGCGGCGGCCGTCCGGCACACCGTGCTGGGTGAGCCTGATGGTGCACGGACTCGGGAGGACCGAGGACTTCTACGCCGACCTGTTCGGCTGGGAGTACGAGCCGGGACCCGCGCAGCTCGGCCCGGGCGTCCGGGCCGTCCTCGACGGGGAGGAGGTGGCCGGGATCGGCGAGATGCCGCCCGACCGGCACCTTCCGGTCGCCTGGACCCCCTACTTCGCCATCGACGACGCCGACTGCGCGGCCGAGGCGATCCGCTCCTGCGGCGGCACGGTGGCCGTGGGCCCGATGGACGCCGGGGCCGAGGGGCGCGTGGCGATCTGCTCCGACCCGCTGGGGGCGATCTTCGGGATCTGGCAGGACTCGGGCCACGGGCGGCCCTACGGGGTGCCGGGGACCCCGGTGTGGAACGAGCTGGTCACCCAGGAGACCTCGACGGTCGGCAAGTTCTACCAGCACGTCTTCGGGCACGAAGCGGAACGGCACCCGGCGGCCTCGGCCGACTTCGACTACCTGACCCTGCGACTGGACGGCCGGCCGGTGGCCGCGGTGCACGGGGTCGGCCGGTCGCTGCCGCACGACCGGGGCCCGCACTGGATGACGTACTTCGAGGTCCGCGACACCGACACGGCGGCCGCCCGGGTCACCGCACTGGGCGGCCGCGTGCTCAGCCCGCCCCGGGACCGGATCCGGGGCCGGCTGGCCCTGGTGGCGGACCCGGAGGGGGCGGTCTTCGCCCTGGTGCGGTCGGCCGGGGAGGGCTAGGGGACGACGGGCAGGGGCTCGGGGCGCTTGGCGGTGCGGCCGTCGCCGGAGGAGGTGCCGCGCAGCCGCCGGCCGAGCCAGGGGCCGAGGAAGCCGGCCGCCCAGCCCACCTCGGCCGCCACCGCCCGGACGGCGGTGCGCGGCGGCCGGGGCGGCAGGGGGTGCTGCCAGGTGTCGTCGGAGCCCGGCAGGGCCAGGGCCTCGGCCAGTGCGGCGGCGATCCGGGCGTGGCCGAGGGGGCTCGCGTGCAGCCGGTCGGTGCTCCACAGCCGAGGGTCGGTCCCCACGGCCGCCCGGCCCGTCTCGGCGACCACGACCCCCTGGCGCGCGGCGGCGGCGCGGACGCGGGCGTTGAGCTCCGCCACGCGCGGGCGCAGGGGCCGGGCCAGGGGTGCGATCCGGCCCACGTCGGGGAAGGTGACGGTCGCCACCCGGGCCCCGGCCGCGGTCAGCGCGGCGAACATCTCCTCCAGCTCCCCCACCACCTCGGCGGCGTCGAACCGGGGCCGGAGCACGTCGTTGACGCCGGCCACGACGGTGGCCACGTCGGGCCTCAGCTCCAGGGCCGGGGCCAGCTGCTGTGCGCGGACCTGGCCCGCGAGCCGGCCCCGGACGGCGAGGTTGGCGTAGAGGAGGCCCGGGTGGGCGGCCGCGAGGTGCCCGGCGAGGCGGTCGGCGAAGCCGCGCAGGCCCGTCGTGTCGTCGCCGTCCCCGAGCCCCTCGGTCTGGCTGTCGCCCAGGGCGACGTAGCGCAGGGGTTCACCGCTGTGCATCGGTCTGCTGCCTTTCCCGTAGTACGGCCGCGGTCCGCAGGCACCAGTCCCGGTGCTCCCGTTCGAAGGCCAGGCCGCGCAGGCAGGTCAGGTACCGCCCGACCCGCTCGCCCCGCCGGAGGTACTCGGCCTCGTCCAGGTCGCCGCGCATGTTCACCAGGAGTTTTCCGAGGAGTTCGAGCTTGGCCGCGGCGGCGGCCGCCCGCTGCTCCAGCTGCTCGACGACGGGGCCCGTGCCGATGCGGTCGGCCGTCTGGACCTTGACCAGGAGGTCGTCGCGGATGGAGGACGGCTTGGACGCGGCCTCGGCGAACCGCTCCAGCTCGGCCCGTCCGGCGTCGGTGACCCGGAAGAGGCGCTTGTTGGGGCGGGTCTCCTGGACCACCTCGCGGCCCGCGACCAGTCCGTCGGCCTCCAGCCGGGCCAGCTCGGCGTAGAGCTGCTGGGGCAGGGCGTGCCAGAAGTTGGCGACGCTGATGTCGAAGGCCTTCGCCAGCTGGTAGCCGCTGTACTCGTCGTCGAGCAGCGCCGCCAGGACCGCGTGCCGCAGTGCCATGCCGGGCCCCCTTCCCTTTCCTCGTACGCCTCGGCATCATACTCAAGAAAGTGACTAGTCAGATTGTTGAGTAGCACCCGGATCCACCACGTATCCCAGGAGGGGTCATGGAGACTGCCGAACGCTTCCGCGCCGCCGTGGAGAAGCGCGATCTCGCAGCGCTGGACGAGCTGTTCACGGACGACGTCCGCCTCTACAGCCCGGTGAAGTTCGTCCCGTTCGAGGGCAAGGCGATGGTCATGGGCCTGTTCGGGGTGCTGCTGCGCACCTTCGAGGACCTGCGGTACCTGGGACGCCTGGAGGGGGAGGTCGAGACCACGGCCGACGGGGAGGCCGCCCCGACGGTGGTCCTGCCCTTCCGGGCGCTGGTGGCGGGCCGGCAGATCCACGGGATCGACCAGCTGCAGTTCGACGGGGAGGGCCGGATCAAGGAGTTCACCGTGATGGTCCGGCCCCAGTCCGCCGTCCACGCCCTGGGTCAGGCGGTGCTGGCCGGCCTGGTCGAGGACGGCCTCGCGCCCGGACCCGCCTGAACTGCCGTCAGGCGCCCCTGACCGGGCGGTACTCCGCCCAGGTCTTCGGGGTCTCCGAGATCCTGACCGCCGTCAGCTCGGGGATCCGCTCCGTCCACTGGTCGAAGATCCACACGGCCAGGTTCTCGGCCGACGGTGAGATACCCCCCCCCAGCGCCTCGTTGAGGTGGCGGTGGTCGAAGGTCTCGTCCATCCACCGCTTGAAGGCGTCCAGGTCCCGGTAGTCCCGGACGAACCCGGCCTCGGTGAGGTCCTCGCGGCGGCCGGAGAGCTCGATGACCACGGCGTAGTTGTGGCCGTGCATCCGGGCGCACGGGTGCCAGGAGGGCAGCCGGTCCAGGACGTGGCTGGCGGAGAAGTGGAACTCCTTCGTGATGGTCAGCACGGTCCCTCCCCGTCGGCCGCGAGGAGGGACCGGTTGAGCGGCACCGCGGTCAGGAACCGCTCGCGCAGCGCCTCGTCGCCGATCAGCCCCGCCTTGCGCAGGACCTCCCGCCGGGCCCGGTCGAACAGCCCCCGGGCCTCCTCCCCGGCCCCGCCCGCCGCGAGGGCCCGCCCGGCGTGCCAGAGGACCTCCTCCGTCCGCAGCGCGGGCATGTCCCCCACCTCGTCCAGCATCCTCAGGGCCTCCCGGGCCTGCTCCACGGCCCCGGCCGGGTCGCCGCCGCGCAGCCGGATCCGGCTGCGCAGGGTGTACGCGGCGATCTCGCTGCGGACCATGCCGCTGCGCCGCGTCTCGACGCAGGTGGCGACGGCGAGCCGCTCCGCCTCCTGGAGGGCCTCGGCGGCGCCGGGCGCCCGCGGGTCCCCGTCCGCGCCGGCGAGGAGGACCTCGGCGCAGAGGTTGCGGACGATGGGGACGAGGTTGGCCAGCCAGGTCCGCTCGGTCTCGGCCCAGGCGTCCGCGATCAGCCGCCGGGCCTCGTCCCGGGTCTCGCGGCGGTCGGCGAGGATCCGGGCGAGGAGCGCCGCGTTGTAGGCGTGCCAGGCGCTGTCGCCGCCCCGGTCCGCCTCGAACCCGAGGGCCTCGCGCAGGGCCTGCGCCGCGCCGGCGTCGTCGCCGAGGCCGAGGCGCACCTGGGCGAGGTAGTTGAGCGCCATGGGCAGCTCGGCGTTGAGCGGCTCCTCGCGCAGCCGGGCCGCGCACCGCTGGAGGCGGCTCAGCGCCTCGGACAGGTGGCCGCTGTCGAAGAGGGTGATGCCGAGCTGCATCTCGCCGAGGTTGCGGGCGTGCTGGAGGACCGGGGTGGCGCCGCCGCCCAGGCGCGGGTCCGAGGCGTACAGGCGCTCGGCCTCGCGCAGTTGGGCCAGGCCGTCGGCGAGCCGGCGCTTGGAGACCTGGCGGCCGTACTCGACGCGGGCCACGAACAGGGCGGCCGGGTCGCCGTGTTCCTCGGCCAGGTCGACGGCCGCCCGCAGCTTCTCCAGCGACGGGACCAGGCCGCGGGTGGCCAGCAGGGTCTTGCCGCGCAGCAGGGTGGCCCGGATGACGAGGTCGGGGTCGGCGCAGCGGGCGGCGGCGGCCTCCGCCTCGGCGGCCAGGGCGTCGATGTCCGGACCGCCGGCGGGCGTGCTCTGGCCGCGCCAGCGGACCTCGGTCAGCGAGAGCAGCAGTTCCACGACGCGGACCAGGCGCCGGTCGCGGCCCTCGGTGCCGGCGGGCAGTTCCCGTACGGCGCGGATGACCTCCTCGCAGTGCCGCTCGGCCTCGGCGAAGGAGAGCCCCTGGGTGGCGGCGTCGCGGGCGAGTTCGAAGTGGGCGTCGGCCGAGGCGAGGAGGCAGGAGGGGCCGCCGTGGCGGAGGTGGCGGGCGACCTCCAGGCGGCGCTCCAGCGACATGGTCTCCGGCGGGCCCTGGCCGAGGGCCTGGGCGATGCGGGCGTGGCGCGAGCGCATCTGCTCGGCGCTCTGCTCCGTGTAGACCACGCTCCACAGGGCCCGGTGCTCGAAGCGGTAGCAGTCGGCGGACTCCCAGCGGGCCCACGCGGGCGGTGTCGCGGGGACGACCAGGCGGTGGTCGCGGGCGATCAGCCGCAGCCGTTCCATGACCAGGTCGTGGGACAGGCCCGTCGCGGCGGCGACGGTGTGCGAGAGGAACACGTCGCCCTGGGTGGCGGCGGTGGCCAGCAGGAGCCGGTCCTGGTCGGTCAGGGCGCGCAGCCGCTCCTCGACGACGCGCGAGAGGCTGGCCGGCAAGGGCACCTCGCCGCCGTCCTGCGGGGTCCATTCCTCCAGGCAGAGCGAGACGAAGATGGCGTGCCCGCCGGTCAGTTCGGCCAGCCGGCGGGAGAGGGCCGGCGGTGCGGCGGGGTGCCGCTGCGCGACGAGTTCGGCGATGGCGTCCTGGGGCAGCCCGCGCATCGTGCGGCGCCGCAGCAGCCCCTCGCCGGCCCAGCTGTGCAGCAGGGCCTCGACCTTGGACTCCTTGCCGTCGGTGTGGGCGGTGTCGCTGGCGTGGCTGAGGACCACGGCCAGCCGTTCGCCGGCGAGGGCGCGCAGCAGCTGGTCCAGGACGAGCTGGCTGCTCTCGTCGACGTGCTGGACGTCGTCTATGACGAGGACGGTCGGCGGCCCCTGGCGCACCAGGTCGAGCAGGCCCTCCGCGATGCGCAGGGCGGCCGCGTGCCGGAAGGGCAGGAGGCTGTCGAAGGGCATGGAGCCGGAGTCGAGGGAGGCTTCGGTGATCTCCCGGCCCAGGGTGAACACGGCTCCGAGCCCCGGGACGATCGCCGAGAGCACCTCGGGGGCCGACCGGACCACCCCCTGCCCGGTGGCGCCGAGCATCCGCCGCAGCCGTCCGCGCCGGCGGGGCTCGGCCTCGCCCAGCTTCAGCAGCAGGTCGAGGACCGGCCCGTACATCAGGTCGGGGCCGATACCGGGCCGGCACCGGGTGGACACGACGCGGCAGCCGGCGGGCGCCTCGGCCTCGAAGGCCCGCAGCAGCGCCGACTTGCCCATGCCCGACACCCCGTCGACCGCGATGGCCTGCCCGCCCCGCCCGTCCCCGAGCGCGGCGACGACCGAGCGCAGCTCGTCCATGTGCTCCACGCGGTCGACAAATCCGATCGGCACGCCCATGCCCCCGTCTCACGCCCTACCAGCAGGTGCCGCCCACGGTAGATCATGCCGGTCCGCCGGGGGTGCGACCCGACACGTTCCGGCCAAGCCCCCGGACTCGTGCGGCGATGTGGACACCTGACGTACCGACAAGTACTTTCCATAATGGAAAGTAGATGCCGGGTGAGCACACTCAGGGCCGCCCGGCCCACTACGGGGAGGGAACGACCATGTCCGAACACGCAGCCGCGGCCGTCGCGCTGGAGGGCGTCGCGCGCATCGAGGCCGGCGCGCGCAGGCGGGGCCGCCGGCACGTCGGCTACCTGTGGGCGTTCGCCGGATGGCAGCTCGCCCTCGTCCCGGCGGTGCTGCTGTGGCACGGTCCGGCCGCCGCGCTGGTGTGCTCGCTGGCCAACGCCCTGGTGGTGACCGGGCTGTCCGTGTTCGCGCTGCGGCAGCCGGTGGTTCCGCGCGGGTACGCCCGCCGGCACCTGACCGCGGTCGGGGTGTGGGCGGCCTGCTACGTGGCGGCGCTCGGCGTCGGCCTCGCCGTCTTCCCGGACAGTGCCCGCTTCGCGGCCGGCGCGGCGCTCGTGTGCGCGCTGCCGCCCGCCGTGGCGGCCTCGCGGGGGGCGCGGGCGGTATGAGCACGGGGACCCCCACGGGTACGGGGCGTTCGCCCCATCCCCGCCACGGCCTCGCCCCGCTGCTCTCCTCGGCGGTGCGGCTGTCGATCGTGGCGGCGCTCGCGCCCGTCGAGAAGGCCGAGTTCGCCTCCGTGCGGGACCTCGTGGAGATCACCGACTCCGCGCTGTCCAAGCAGGTCACGCGGCTGGAGGAGGAGGGCTGGGTGGCCGTCGAGAAGGGCCGGGTCGGGCGCAGGCCGCGGACCTGGCTGCGGCTGACGGAGGACGGCCTGGCCGGGTACCGGCGGCACCTGGCCGCCCTGACGGCCATCGCCGGGCCGCTGGCCTGACCGTCCGGGGGCGTCAGACCGTCCGGGGGCAGTCAGACCGGGGCCGCCGGCGCCGGGACCGGACGGGGTTCCGGGTCCGCCCGCTCCTCCACGCGGGCCATGGCGAGGCGCAGGAGGGGCGGGGCCATGAGCGAGGTCACGATCGCCACGAGGACGACGACGGTGTACGTCTCGGGTCCCAGGATCCCGAGCCGCAGGCCCGTCATCGCCACGATCACCTCGATCACCCCGCGGGAGTTCATGCCCGCGCCGAGGGCGAGGGCCTCCCAGCCGCTGAGCCGGCTCAGCTTCGCCCCGGCGTAGGCCCCCGCGAACTTGCCGAGGACGGCCACGGTCAGGACCGCCCCGGCCGCGGCCGCCACCTGCGGCCCGGCCAGCGCGGTCAGGTCCATCCGCAGCCCGGCCGTGGCGAAGTAGAGCGGCGCGAGGAAGGCCAGCACCGTGGTGCGCAGCGGGGCCAGCTTCGCCCGGTCCAGCCGGCCGCTGGTGGCGATCAGCACCCCGGCCACGAAGGCCCCGAAGACCGGCTCCAGGCCCAGGGCCTGCGTACCGGCCGACCCGAGCAGCACGGCCAGCGCCGCCACGGCGACGGTCGGCCCGGGCTCGGGCGAACGGCCGGCCGCGCGCAGGGCGAGCCGGACGACGGGCCGCCCCACCAGCAGGGCCAGCAGCACCACGCCCACGGGGGACAGCAGGGAGGCGGTGAGCCGGCCGGCGGTCAGGCCGGACGTGGCCATCGCCGAGACGACGGAGAGCAGGAACCAGCCCACGACGTCGTCGATCACCCCGGAGGCGAGGGTCAGCTGGCCGACCTCGCGGTGCAGGAGGTCCATGTCCAGCAGGGTCTTGGCGATCACGGGGATGGCACTGACGCACAGGGCCACGCCGAGGAAGAGGGCGAACACGGTCGGATCGGTCCCGGCGGGCAGCAGCGAGCCGGGCAGCAGGTACCCCGTGGCGACGCCGAGCCCCAGGGGCAGGACCAGACCGGCGACGCTCACCCGTACGGCGGTGGCGCCGCTGCGCCTGACGAGGCCGGACTCCAGTTCCATACCCGTGATCCCGACGAGGAGCAGGACGCCGAGCTGCCCGACCGCGTCGAGGAGGTGCATCTGCTCGGGCCGCTCCGGCAGCACCCACGCGGCGAGCCCGGGCAGCAGGTGGCCGAGGACCGAGGGGCCGACGAGCACCCCCGCGCAGAGCTCTCCGACGATCGCGGGCATCCTGAAGCGCGCGGCCAGCCGGCCGAGGCAGAGGGCGAGGAGCAGCAGGAGCGCCAGCTGGAGCAGGAGCACCAGCAGGGCGTGGTGGGTGAGGACGGGAACGGGCGCGGCTGCGGTCGTCACCTCACGAAGCGTAGGACGGCCCCCTCACACCCGCCTCCGCCGACCGGCCGGATCGCCGCGAGTTACGGAAGTCCGGCCGTGCACGCCCCGGTTCAGGCGTGGTTGACGGGCAGGACGTCCGGGGAGAGGGCGCCCGCGTGGGCCGAGGCGCTCGTCATGCGCTTGCGGTGGTGGCGGCGGCACAGGACCTCGTAGCCGATCTCCTCCGCCGGGCGGTTCACGTCGCCGACCACCACCTGGGCGCCCTCGACCACCATCTCCCCGCCGACCGTGCGGGCGTTGTGCGTGGCGCGGGCCCCGCACCAGCACAGGGCCTCCACCTGGAGCTGCTCCAGGCGGTCCGCCAGCTCGATCAGGCGCTGGGAGCCGGGGAAGAGCTTGGTGCGGAAGTCCGTGGTGATGCCGAAGGCGAAGACGTCCATGTCGAGGTCGTCGACGATGCGGGCCAGCTGGTCGATCTGCTCGGGTGCGAGGAACTGCGCCTCGTCCACGATGACGTAGTCGGCCTTGCCGCCCTTGGAGAGCTGGTCGACGAGGTATCCGTACAGGTCCATGTCCTCACCCGCCTCCACCGCTTCCGTCACCAGGCCCAGGCGCGAGGAGAGCTTGCCCTGTCCGGCCCGGTCGTCGCGGGTGAAGATCACGCCCTGGAGGCCCCGGGCGGAGCGGTTGTGGGTGATTTGCAGAGCCAGTGTGCTCTTTCCGCAGTCCATCGTTCCGGAGAAGAACACCAGCTCGGGCATGGGAAGTACGGGACCTTTCGGGTCGTGGGCGGGGAGGGAGGACCGGGTCGCGGGCTCAGGTGCGGACTTCGAGGAGCGGGACGAGCTGTTCCGCCGCCGTCATGGAGCCGTGCATGCCGGTGAGGGCGGACTCGTTGGGCTCGTTGCGGGAGGCGGTGATCGCGACGTCGCCGTGGGCGGCGGCGACCACGTCGCCGATCCGGCCGAGGACCCGCTCGTCGCACTCCCCCGGGGCCCCGAACCAGCCCAGTTCCAGGGCCTCTTCGCGGCTCGCGATCCAGAAGCGGTCGCCGAGCACCTCGCGCCACACGGTCAGCACGTCGGCCTCGGCGCCGGGCACCGCGTAGACGTGCCGGGCGCGGCCCTCGCCGCCGAGCAGGGCGACTCCCGCGCCGAGCTCCCAGTCCTCGTCGAAGTCGATCCGGGAGTCCTCGTCGAAGGGGACGTCGACCATGCCGTGGTCGGCGGTCACGTAGAGCGCGGTGCGCGGCGGCAGCTGTTCGGCGAGCCGCTGGACGAGCCGGTCCACGTACATCAGCTGGCCGCGCCAGGCGTCGGAGTCCACGCCGTGGCGGTGTCCGGCCCCGTCGAGCTCGCTGTAGTACGTGTAGACGAGGGAGCGCTCCGCGGCCGCGAGCTGGATCGCGGCGAGGTCCATCCGCTCCTCGCCGGTCATCCGGCCGTGGAAGGTGCCGCCGCTGAGGGCGATCTGGGTGAGCGGGGTGCGCTGGAAGTTGGGGGCGGACACCTGGGCGGTGTGCACGCCTGCGGCGTCCGCGAGCTGGAAGACCGTCGGGTACGGCTGCCAGGGCTTCGGCGGGGTCCACGGGTGCCAGCGCAGCTGGTTCATCAGCTCGCCGGAGGCCGGGTTGCGCACGGCGTAGCCGGGCAGGCCGTGCCGGGCGGGCGGCAGGCCGGTGCCGACGGAGGCCAGCGAGGTGGCGGTGGTCGCCGGGAAGCCCGCGGTGATCGGACGTCCGGTGCCGCCGCGCGAGCTCGCGAGCAGGGAGGTCAGGAAGGGGGCGTACTCCGGGTGGGCCTTGATCTGCTCCCAGCCCATGCCGTCGACGAGGAAGACGCAGTTGCGGTCCGCCGGGGTCAGCTCGGCGATCCCGGCGGTGAGCCCGGGGACGCCCTGGCCGGCCGCCAGCGTCGGCAGCAGGTCGGCGAGCGAGCCGGTGCCGTAGTGCGGGACGGGGGCGCCGGCGAGGTCGAGGAGTTCCGGGTCGTCCTGCCAGTTCGGCGGCACGGAGTACGACATCAGCGGGTGGTGGCCGCGGTGGCCTCGGAGAGCGCCTGGGCGAAGAGAAGCGTCTGGCGGACGGTCTCGGGGCCGTCGCCGGCCTCGCTGACGCGCAGGCTCAGGTCGTCGGCGGTGGAGTTGCCGGTGTAGCCGTGGTCGGAGTCGCAGTTGGGGTCGCCGCAGGCGGCGGGCTCCAGGTCGATGCGCGAGACCGCGCCCCAGCCGATGGTCAGGACGACCTCGCGGGGCAGCTGGCCGGGCGTGTAGGACTCCGGGTTGGCCACGACGCGGCTGAGCACCACGGAGGAGATGGAGCCGAGCTTGACCGACTCGGTGGAGGTGGTCGCGTACGGGGACGGGGACCCGGCGTCGGCGGCCTGCTCGTCGGTGTGGCTGACGATGAACCGGTTGTCGGTGAGGACCAGCACGGTCACGTGCCGGCGCACCTCGTTGGAGTCGAAGGTGGTCTCCTGGTGGACCACGTACGACGAGACCGGCTCGCCGCCCACCGCGGCCTCCACGGCCTCGGCCACGAGGGCCGGGTAGTAGCCGCTGCGCTCGATCGCCGCGCGCAGCCCCTGGGTCGTCGTACCGGATTTCGCCATGAGGTCCATCCTAAGGCCCGTCCGGGGTCGCCCTACCTGCCCGTCGGTCAGTAGCTGGGCAGGGTTCGCGGGCCGAGGTCGGTGCGTGCGGGCGGGTGGGCGACACGGACGGTGGCGCTGAGCACGGTGAGGCCCTCGGTGGCGACGACGACCGGCTCCAGGGAGATTCCCGTCACTTCGGGGTGGTCGTCCACCAGCCGGGACAGCCGCAGCAGCAGTTCCTCCAGGGCCGGGGTGTCGACGGGGTCGCTGCCCCGCCAGCCGAAGAGGAGGGGGGCGGCGCGCAGGGCGCGGACCAGTCCGGCGGCGTCCCGGTCGGTGACGGGGACCAGCCGGTGCGCGGTGTCCCCGAGGAGCTCGGAGGGGACGCCGGCGAGCCCGAAGGAGAGGACGGCGCCGGCGGCGGGGTCGACGACGGAGCGGACGACGGTGTCCACCCCGCGGGGGGCCATGGACTGGACGACGGGCAGCAGCTCGGCGGGCTTGCCGAGGGCCTCGGTGAGCTCCTCGTACGAGCGCCGCAGCTCGGCCTCGGTGGTGAGGTCGAGGCGCACGCCGCCCAGGTCGGCGCGGTGGCGCAGGTGCGGGGCGGTGGTCTTGAGGGCGACGGGGTAGCCGAGGACGCGGGCCGCGCGGACGGCGGCGTCGGCGCTGGGGGCGGGGAGGGTCGGCAGGACGCGGATCCCGTAGCGGCCGAGGAGCTCGCGGGCGTCGGGCTCGTCCAGGGTCAGCGCGGCGCCCTCGGCGACCCCGGTGAGGAGGGCGGCCAGCTGGGCGGCGGCGCCGCTCTCGTCGATGTCCTCGTACTCGGGGACGTGGCCGGCGTCGGCGTTGGCGCGGCGCCACTGGGCGTAGCGGACGGCCTCGGCGAGGGCCTTCACGGCCCGCTCGGCGGCGGGGTAGGCGGGGATCCGCCCGGCGGGTGCGGAGGCGGGCGCGGGGGCGGCGGGCGCGGGGGCTCCGGCGGGGGCCGCGGCCGGGGTGCGGTCGTGGGGTGCG